>CAITEF010000172.1 GCA_903891315.1 uncultured Rhodospirillales bacterium
ATCGCCGCGATCTCCGCCATCGAGGGTGCGGTGATCGTGGGGGGATTGAGTGCGCTCGGCGCCGCATTGGCGAGCATCGGCGTGCCGAAAAACAGCGTGATCGCCTACGAGACCGCGATTGCAGCCGATGGCTTTCTTGTTGTCGTGCATGGCGACGCTGTCGAAGTGGCGCGTGGCAAGGAAATCCTGGGCACGAGCAAGGCTACCCAAGTGGACGTGCATTCATCAAACATTGCCGCAGTTGCGGCATCTGTCTGATTTATTGACCAAGTTAGGAAAAATACGATGTTGAACTTCAAGAATTCTCTACTGGCTGCCACCATGCTTCTGGCGGTGCCGCAATTGGCTCAGGCGCAGAATATCTCTGGCGTGTATTTAGGGGTCGGCGCCGGTCTCAACTTTATGGAAGACCAGCACATCAAGGCGAGCTCGCTGCCGCCGCCAGTTGGTGGCGTGGCGATGGTGTTCCAGCCAGGTTGGGCGGGTGTTGGCAGCGTGGGTTACGGTTTCGGCAACGGGTTCCGCGTTGAACTCGAAGGCAACTACCGCACCAATCATCTGCGCGGCCAGTATCCGGTGAGCACGTCGTCGCACAGCGATGAAGAGAAATACGGCGCGATGTTCAACGTGCTCTATGATTTCAATATGGCCGGTACCAGCTTGGACACCTACAGCATCACGCCGTATCTCGGGCTTGGCGCTGGTTTGATGCACAATTCCTGGGAAGGTGTGACAATTCAGGACGGCGCAGGTCGCGTGCACATCAACAACAGCGTCAACGATTTCGCCTTCCAGGGCATCGCGGGCTTGGCCTTTCCGATCACGTCCGTCCCTGGTCTGGCCGTGACGCTGGAATATCGCCTGGTCGACGAGCCACGCAGCCGCAACTACACGTCGTTGTATACCAGCCCCGACGGCAATTTCGGCTTCAACAGCAAGGTTCTGGGTGACATCAACCACTCAGCACTGATCGGTGTGCGCTACGCCTTCGACACCGTGGTCCAGGCGGCCCCGGCCCCGGCTCCGGCCCCGGTGATGCGGGCGACAAATGCGGCCACACCGGCCCCGTCACGCTCGTATCTGCTGTTCTTTGACTGGGACAGCGCCGATCTGTCGGTGCGCGCCACCCAGATCATCTCCGACGCGGCACAGAACTCGACCAAAGTGGCCTACACCAAGATCGACGTTCAGGGTCACGCCGATCTGAGCGGCACCCATGTCTACAACCAGGGCCTGTCGCTGCGCCGCGCCAATGCGGTGGCACAGAAACTGGTGCAGAGCGGGGTTCCCGAGAAGGCCATCGTCATCACCGCGTTGGGTGACACCCAGCCGCTGATCCCGACGGCAGCCGGTGTGCGTGAGCCGCAGAACCGCCGGGTTGAGATCGTGATCCGCTAGTGTCGTGAACCAGAAATTCGTTGGATCGAATTTCTGGTTCAGTCGACACTAGAAACATACGTTTCTAGAACACGACCGTCTACCTCCCTGGGCTGGCCGGTTGGCTGGCTCAGGGATTTTTGGGGGCCAATGATGCGTCGTGGCCATATCTATCTTCTGATCGTTCTGCTCATCCTGGCGGTCAGCGTGCTGCCGATTTGGCCGCACAGCGCCGATTGGGGCTACCTGCCCAGCACCGCATTCGGCGTGATTTTCTTGATCGCGATGATGGTGGTGTTGGCGGTCGGATTCAGCAGGTGAAATCCTGGCTGCCGTTCACCTGGATTGCCGCCACGCGGTTTCTGCGTGAAGGCCGGATGCAGACGATGTTCATCATCAGCGGCATCGCCATCGGCGTCGGCGTGATTGTGTTCATGTCCGCATTGCTGACCGGATTGCAGGCCAATTGGATCAAGCGTGTGCTGACCTCGCAGCCGCAAATCCAACTCATTCCTCCCGACCAGATCGCCCGCCCGTTGCGGCTGGGCGAGAGCGTGGTCGAGCTTTCCACCGTCCAGCGCCCAAGCCAGCGGGTGGTGTCCATCGATCAGTGGCAGAAAATCCGCGACCGCATGCTGGCGATGCCGGAAGTCACCGGCGTCTCCCCCACCATGGCAGGGTCGGCGCTGGCGGTGCGTGGCGCGGCGAGCCGGTCGATTTCGATCTCAGGCGTTGATCCGGCAACCTATTTCAAGATTGTCCGTGTGCCGGATTACATCGTGGCGGGCGTGGCCCGGTTGACCAACCAGGACATCATCGTCGGCACCCAATTGGCCGTCGATCTCGGTGCGGTGGTGGGCGACAAGCTCAATTTGCGGGCCGCGACTGGCGTATCGGTGGTGTTGACGATCACCGGCATCATCGATCTTGGCAGCAAAGGTGCCAATGAACGGGTCGCCTATGTTGCGCTGAGGACGGCGCAATCCCTGATGGGGGTCGTCGGTGGGGTGACGACGATCGACATCACGATCCGTGACATCTATGCCGCCGAAACGCTGGCCCAGCAGATTCAGGCCTCCAACTACGTCCAAGCCGATAGCTGGATCGCCACCAACGCGCAGTTCTTCACCGCCGTGCAGGCACAGAACACCTCAAACACGATGATCCGGGTGTTCGTCGCACTCTCCGTGGCGTTCGGCATCGCCGCCGTATTGGTGGTCTCGGTGATCCAGCGTTCGCGCGATATCGGCATTTTGAGGGCGATGGGGAGCAGCAGGCGTCAAGTGTTGCTGGTCTTTCTCATCCAAGGCGGATTGCTCGGCTTCGTGGGCGCGCTGGTGGGTGCGGGCGTGGGGACGGTGGGGATCATTTATCTGCACGCCACCTTGCATGAAGCTGACGGCAGCGAGTTGTTCCCGATTATCCTGGAACGCAGCATGTATATCTCCACCATCCTGCTCGCCACGCTGACCGGCGTGCTGGCTGCCGCCGCCCCTGCCCTACGGGCCGCCAGCCTCGACCCGGTGGAGGCGATCCGTGGCTGAGGAACTCCTTCGGTTGGAACATGTTTGCAAATTCTACAATCAGGGCACGCCCTCCGAAGTGGAGGTGCTGCACGACATCAATCTTGCCCTCAACAAGGGCGAATTCCTGGCCCTGATCGGCCCGTCCGGCTCAGGCAAGAGCACGATGCTCAATATTATCGGCCTGCTCGACCGGCCGACCTCAGGCGCACTGATCATCAAGGGCCAGGACACGTCCGACCTGAACGACACAGCGGTGACGGGCCTGCGCGCGCACACGATCGGCTTTGTCTTTCAGGACCATCATCTGATCTCCGCCTTCACCGCGTTGGAGAACGTGGAGATGCCGATGCTGGTGGAGCGTGGGTTTCGGGGCGCGGACATCACCGCCCATGCGCAGGAATTGATGAAAAAGGTCGGGCTGGAGGCGGTGCAGAACAACATGGCCGCCAACATGTCCGGCGGTCAGCAACAGCGCGTGGCGATTGCGCGCGCTCTGGCGATGAACCCGTCGCTCGTGCTGGCCGACGAGCCGACCGGCAATCTGGACACCAAATCCGCCGACAGCGTGTTCGAACTGATGCGCGAGGTGAACCACGAACTCGGCACCAGCTTTCTGATCGTCACCCACAATCTGGATCTCGCCAGACGCTGTGATCGGGTGATTGAGGTGGTCGATGGACGATTGGTGCGCTGAGGCTGGGTAGTTTCCGACGCTGCCGGGATTGCTTTTGCGGCGCGTATCAAACGCTGCCCCCGCAGACAAGGATCGAACAACATGTTGCGCGCTGGATCAACACTCAAAGGCTACGAGGTCGAATCGGCTGATGGGACGGCAGGCACGGTTCATGACCTGCTGTTCGACGACATCACTTGGAAACTGCGGTGGCTGGTGGTCGACACCGGTGGCTGGATCGACAGCAACCGTGTGCTGATCCATCCCTCGGTGATCGGGCCGATTGACGACGAGGCCAGCGCGCTGCAGATCAAACTGCCACGCGCCAAGATTGCCGAAGCGCCCGGCATTCTGCTCGACCGCCCGGTCTCGTTGCAGCAGCAAAAGAGCCTCTATGATTATTATGACTGGGATGCCGCCTGGGACGGCAGCACGTTCGGCCAGGGGACGATGTTCCGTGATATGGCACCGGTGATGCATTTCGACAGTGACATGGTCGGTGTCGCGTCCAGCGAGGCGTTTCATGTGCAAGACGGCGATCCGCATCTGCGCAGCCTGTCGGAGGTGATCGGCTATCACATCCATGCCAATGACGGCGATATCGGCCATGCCGAGGATGTGCTGATCGACGACAATGGCTGGCTGATCAATTACCTGATCATCGACACCAGCAATTGGTGGGTCGGCCATCAAGTGCTGCTGTCACCCTATTCGGTGACCAACATCGAGTTCACCAGCGGCAAAATCCGTGTGAACACGACGCGGGACAAAATTCGGTCGAGCCCGACCTGGAATCCCGAATTGTTGATCGATGATGCCTATCAGGCGCACTTGCACGACCATTATGGCTGGCCACGTTATTGACCGCAGCCGCAATATTGGATGAGTATTTTCCGCCGCTGCACCAATCCAGTCGCCTCGACTATGCTCTCAACTGCAATGACTCGTCAAAATCCTGCGAACTCCACAGGATGTTTGCCGATGTCGCGAACCAAGACAGGATTATTCTCATGAAGTTGCGCAACATTCTGATGGCGACCTGCATCGCCTCCGCATCGCTCGGCGCCATCGCCCTGCCGCACGTGGCCAATGCAGCCACCGTCGCCGACCTCAATCAGGATTCTGATCAGGCGATCAAGATGCTGATCAACAGCAACCCGAGCGCCGCCGCGGTGGCCCAGAAGGCACGCGCCATTCTGGTGTTCCCGAGCATCGTCAAGGCTGGGCTGATCTTCGGTGGGGCCTATGGTGAGGGCGAATTGAAGCAGGGCTCGACGGTTGACAGCTATTACAGCTCGTTCACCGGGTCGTGGGGCTTGCAGGCTGGCGCGCAGTCCTATGGCTATGTGGTGTTCCTGATGAACGACAAGGCAATCAGCTACCTCCATGAATCGCATGGTTGGGAAATCGGCGTGGGCCCCACGGTCGTCCTGGTCGATCAGGGCGTGGCGAAGAACCTCTCCACCTCCACGCTGAAGGATGATGCCTATGCCTTCATCTTCGATCAAAAGGGCCTGATGGCCGGTATCAGCATCGAAGGCACCAAGATTAGCCGCATCAAAACTCCCTGATCCGGCTAGAGCACGCCCGTCCGGCCGATCAATTCCGATCGGTCGGACCGTGCTCTGAAACTTCGACCGTTTGAGACGTCGAACCCGCGCCGCACCAGTTGCTGCGCGGGATTTTTTGATTGCAAATTTTACAAAAAATAATGCGTATATTCCGAGCCTTACTGCGGAATGACTATTGTTTATACATGAATTGAGAAATATATATAATGGAGACGACAATGTCCGGTCCAAAGTTTACTCTGCCTCGGCTGGCTGCATTTGGCGCCTTGGCACTGCTTGGTGCCTGCGCACAGCCCTACTCACACCACGCAGCTGAGCCCGCGGCGGCGTCGAACCCGCCGCCGGTGGCGCCTGGCCCTCAGGCGATCTGGTATCATGTCAAGTTTGACACCGGCAGCATCGCAATTGATGGCAACGGCCAGACTGTGATCAACGCTGTGGTGACCTATCTGCAGCAAAATCCGAACTCTGATGCGACGATCATCGGCAAGACCGACACGGTCGGCAGTCAGAACTACAACATGCATCTGTCGCATCAGCGGGCCGACGCAGTGCGCAACGCGCTTGTTTATGACGGCAAGATCGCAGCACCACGTGTGGAGACGCGCTGGACCGGGGAGACCCGCCAGGCGGTGGCGACAGGGGACGACACGGCGGAAACGGCCAATCGCGTCGTCGATATCGCGATCCATTAACTCGCTCGATTAACCCAATGAGTCCCGAGCCTTGGCGCGGAATGCGCCTGGCCGGGATGAGGAGGCATTCGTGAAAATTCGGTTCTTTATTGTCCTCGCATTGACCCTGATGGCGGTCTCCGCCTGCGTGGTTGAGCCGGTGGGCGGCGGTTACTACCACGGCGGTGACGGCGGGTACAATCGCGGCGGCGGATGGAACAGACATGACGAGGGCCGAAGGGTCTGGCGCTAACAGTTTACATCGTAACATCCCAATGGAGTCGCCAATATGAAAATCGCTCTGCTTGTCCTGCTGCTGCCCCTGATGCTTGCCGGTTGTCTGAGTTTCTCTGACACTACTCCGGGTAAGACGACTGTGGTTGTTGCCCCCTCCGGCGGCACCACCGTACTCGCACCGGGCACCACCGTGGTCTGCTCGAACGGTCGCAGCGCTCCCTGCTAAGATGGTCGATGGTGCTGAGGCTTATGCCCCAGCACCAC
>CAITEF010000173.1 GCA_903891315.1 uncultured Rhodospirillales bacterium
ATTTTGAGTTAATGCAGCAGGCAATTGATTCGAAAATATATCCAATGGAATATATAAAATTTCCAATTGATTATTATGTTAATCGTATGAAAAATGAATTTGGTTTGGATATATTTTATAGTTATCTTAAAAATTTCGGATTTCAAAAGGCGGGTGCGCTTTTGAAATCAATTAGCGAAAGGTAAAATATAAAATTTATTAAAAATTTTGACTTGTTGAGATAAATTATTTCACTCAACGTCTGTATCTGAAGTGTCAAACCGCACCCGCTCGGCCCCGGCCAGACACAAAAACCGCTTGCCCTTCGCCCGTCCGATCAGGGTCAGCCCTGCCTGCCGCGCCAACTCGACGCCCCAGGCAGTGAACCCGCTGCGGCTCACCAGGATGGGGATTTCCATGCGCACGCACTTGATCACCATCTCTGAGGTCAGGCGACCGGTGGTGTAGAAGATTTTCCCCTGCGGCCCGACACCATTCAGCGCCATCCAACCCGCAATTTTATCAATCGCGTTGTGGCGGCCGACATCCTCCATATAGACCAGCGGGCGATCCTCCTCGCACAGCACGCAGCCATGAATGGCCCCCGCTGTCAGATACAGGCTGGGTTGGGTGTTGATCTTTTTCGACAGGCTCATCAGCCAGGAGACCCGCAACTCGGCGCTTTTATCGAGCTTCACCGCTTCAAACCGATCCAACAGATCGCCGAACGCGGTGCCTTGGGCGCAGCCGCTGGTGAGCGTCTTTTTCTTCAGCTTCTCTTCGAAATTCGTCCGCACCGGGGTGCGCACCACCACCACGCCGAGTTCCTCGTCATAGTCGATGCCGTCGATCACATCATCGGGGCGCAGCATGGCCTGGTTGAGCAGATAGCCGAGTGCCAGACAGTCCGGGCGATCGCCGATGGTCATCATCGTCACGATCTCCTGGCCGTTGAGGTAGAGCGTGAGCGGGCGTTCCATCGGCACGCGGGTTTCCACCGGTTGGCCGGTCTCGTCGATGCCGGTGACGGATTGGGTCAGGCGCGGATCATCGGGGTCTGGCGTGACGAGGAACTCATCCATGCAGCAATCCCAGCGGAATGATCGGGGCGACATCGCCCGGATGCAGTTGCGTCATCTCTTCCGGCAGCAGCATTAGCGCGTGGCCTTCGGTGAGCGAGGTGATGATCCCAGCGCCCTCTTTCGGGAACCGATGCGCCACACCTTCGGAGTCGATTGTGACGCGGACATATTCCAGCCGTCCGGTCTTCTTGCGATAGGCGAAGGCGGCGCGGGCGAGGAGTTTCGGCGGTGGGGTGTAGATGGCACCGCTGAGCCGATCGAAGAGCGGGCGTCCGAGCGCGGAGAACGTCACCAGCGCAGCCACCGGATTGCCGGGCAAACCGAGCAACGGCACGCCGCCGATCTGTCCCAGCGCCACCGGACGGCCCGGCTTGATGCCGACGCGCCAGAATTCCAGCGCACCTGCCTCGGTGATCGCGGCGCGGACATGGTCTTCCTCGCCGGTGGAGACGCCGCCGGAGGTGAAGATCAGATCGCTGTGCGTCGCAGCCTCACGCAAGGCGACAGAGGTGGAATCGCGCCGATCCGGCAGAATCCCGCCATCGATGGTCTCGGCACCCAGTCGGGCGAGCAGGCCGAGCAGCATGGCACGGTTGGCGTCATAGATCCGGCCAGGGCGCAACGGGGAGGGCGGTTCGATCAGTTCGTCTCCGGTGGAGAACACGGTCACGCGCAGAGGTTTGCGCACGCTGATCTCGGCGATCCCAAGCCCGGCCAGCAGCGCCAGATCGGGCGGCATCAGGCGACGACCGGCGGCAAGCGCCAATGCGCCGGTAGCAATATCCTCGCCCGCTGGGCGCGCGTTGGCACCGCGTTTGAGACCTGCGGGGAGGCGCACGGAGTCGCCGTCGAGTTCGCTGTCCTCCTGCATCATCACGGTGTCGAGCCCGCCCGGCAACACGGCCCCGGTGAAGATGCGGGTCGCATGACCGGCAGGAACGGTGCCGGGCAACTGGCCTGCGGCGTGTCGGCCAGAGATCGGCAGCATGGTCTCGCCACCTGGCGTCAGATCGGCGTGGCGGAACGCGTATCCGTCGACGGCGGAATTGGCGTAGGGCGGCAGATCGAGGGGCGCGTGGATGTCGGCGGCCAGCACGCGGCCCACGGCGCTGGCGAGCTTGATGGTCTCGGCTTCCACGACGGGTGCGAACAATTCCGCCACGCGCGCCTGGGCTTCGGCCAAACGCAGAAGTGCCCCGCCAAAGGCGAAGCAATCATCGGTCAGTTGCGCCATGGCCTAGGGGCGCTTTCGAAACAGGATATAGGCACAGAAGGCGCGGCGTTCTTGCTCGGGCAGCTTGCGAAACTCTTCAATCGCCCGCGCGGCCGTTGCAATGTTTTGATCCACTTCGCGCCAACCACATCGAAAATACGGATCGTAATCCGCTTCATTCCGTTTTTTCTGCAATGAGACAAAGTCGGAGGCGAATTTGTCGAGGAATTGCGAAAACGATGTTCTGATATTGCGGTCTTCGCAGGCGTTCCGGGCCGTACCATGGTCAAGCGCACGATAGACATGCCGCCACGCCGCATTTTCGGCAGATTGAACCTGCGGTCCCACCATCATGTCAGCGGCCTCGCGGGCGACGCAGTGGAACATTGCGTAATACGTCGTGCTGATCGCCCGTCGCAGATCGGTCAGTCGCGAATGGTCGGCATCATCGGCCAGAAGACGCGCGGCCGCGAGGAGCTCCAACGGTTCCAGTCAGAGCCTCACTTCTTCGGGCGACGAGACGTAATAGAAAATCGGAAACGCGGTTTCTTCCAGGTCCAACAATCTGTGGCGTGCGTTGGACATCGTGGTGAGATATTTGTCAGGGTCCAGCCGCCCCGCCGCTGGGGACTTGGCGACCAGCAGCACGTTGATAACCTGATCGCCATCGTAGCTCACGCCCTCACGCAGAACCACGTCGGGTGCGTCATCACCAAACTGGAGACGTACCTCCTCAGAGATCACCTTGTAAGCGTCAGCGTGCATCGAACTGCCCCTTGGGCCGCCAACATAGGCAGCGCGTCTGTCGATTTTCAAGGGGATTGCCGGATGGACGTCCCGCCGCTCTCCCGGCACATTGCCGCAAAGGTAGGGGAGACGAATCCGGCATGGCAACCGATCTTGAGATCGCACATCAGGTCATACTGCAACCGATTGCCAAGATCGCCGCCAGCGTCGGGATCCCCGAGGACGCGCTGGAACCTTACGGCCGCACCAAGGCCAAGATCGACGCCAAATTCATCCGCTCGCTCAACGAGCGCCCGGACGGCGCGCTCGTCCTGGTCAGCGGCATCTCGCCCACGCCTGCGGGCGAGGGGAAGACGACCACCACCGTCGGTCTGGCGGACGCGCTCAATCTGATCGGCAGGCGGGCGATGATCGCGCTGCGGGAGCCGAGCCTGGGGCCGTGCTTCGGCGTCAAAGGTGGGGCGACTGGCGGCGGTTGGGCGCAGATCGGGCCGATGGAGGATATCAACCTCCATTTCACTGGCGATTTCCACGCGATCACCACGGCGCATAATCTGCTCTCTGCCCTGCTCGACAATCATCTGCACCAGGGCAACGCTCTGGACATCGATCCGCGCAAGATCACTTGGCGGCGGGTGATGGATATGAACGACCGCGCGCTGCGCTCGATTGTGGTCGGCCTCGGCAGCGCCAATGGCGTCACGCGCGAGGACGGGTTCGACATCACGGTGGCCTCCGAGGTGATGGCGGTGTTCTGCTTGGCCTCCGACCTTGCTGACCTGCAAGCCCGACTGGGGCGGATCATCGTGGCCAGCCGCCGCGACGGCTCGCCGGTGACTGCTGCCGATCTGAAGGCGGATGGTGCGATGGCGGTGCTGCTGAAGAACGCGTTGCAGCCCAATCTGGTGCAAAGTCTGGCGGGCACGGCAGCGCTCGTGCATGGCGGGCCGTTTGCCAATATCGCCCATGGCTGCAACTCGCTGATTGCCACGCGGACGGCGTTGAAATTGGCTGAAATCGTCGTCACCGAGGCGGGTTTCGGGGCGGATCTGGGCGGTGAGAAATTCCTCGACATCAAGAGCCGCATCGGCGGGCTGAAACCGTCCTGCGCGGTGGTGGTCGGCACGGTTCGGGCGCTGAAGATGCATGGCGGTGTGGCGAAGGTCGATCTCGGCGAGGAGAATATCGACGCGGTGCGGCGCGGTTCGGTCAATTTGCTGCGCCATGTCGAGAACATGCAGGGCTACGGCTTGCCGGTGGTGGTCGCACTCAACCGCTTTACCTCGGACACCGACGCCGAAATCGAGGAAGTCGCATCGCTGCTCAAGGCGGTCGGCGTCGAGATGGCGCTCTGCACGCATTGGGCGGACGGCGCTGCCGGTGCGGAGACGCTGGCGCGGGCGGTGGCGGCGCATATCGATGAGGGGGCCTCGCGTTTCACCCCGCTCTATCCGGACGAGATGCCGCTCGCCGAGAAGATTCGCACGATCGCAACCCGCATCTACTGCGCGGGTGACATCGCCCTCTCGGCTGCTTCTGCCCGCAAGCTCAAGCAATACGAGGCGGCGGGCTATGGGCATTTCCCGGTCTGCATGGCCAAGACGCAGATGAGTTTCTCCGCCGATCCGACGCTGATGGGGGCCCCCACCGGGCACATCCTGCCGGTGCGCGACGTGCGGCTGTCGGCGGGGGCGGGGTTCGTGGTGGCGCTGTGCGGCGACATCATGACGATGCCGGGCCTGCCCAAAATTCCGGCGGCATTCGGGATTGGGTTGGACGCGGATGGGGAGGTTGTGGGGCTGTTTTGATTTCGAGCGAGATCATTTTCGCTTGCAATGACGGGGAAAAATTATTTCGCCAACGCTGCCCGATACTTCGCCACGTTTTTGTTATGGTCTTCCAGCGTCTTGGCGAAGGCATGCCCGCCCTCGCCATCGGCGACGAAATACAGATCGTCGCTCGCCAGCGGTCGCGCCACCGCCAGCATCGACGCCAATCCAGGACTCGCAATCGGACCCGGCGGCAATCCCGTCACCATATAGGTGTTGTAGGGATTGGCGGTCTCCAACTGCGCGCGGGTGATCGCCTTCTCCGCATTGTTCTGCCCACCAGACGCGACATAAGCCACCGTCGGGTCGGATTGCAGGCGCATGTTGAGTCTCAGCCGGTTGAGATAAACCGCCGCCACATGCGGGCGTTCCTCGGGGCGGGAGGTCTCGCGCTCCACCAGTGAAGCGAGGGTGAGCAATTGCTGCGGTGTTCTGAGCGGGATGGACGGATCACGCAACTCCCACACTTTCGCCAGAGTCTTGTCCATCTCAGCGCGCCCGCGCTCGATGATCTGCGCGCGTGGGGTGCCGAAGGTGAAGCTAAACGTGTCGGGAAACACCTCGCCCTCCGCAAAGGCAGGAACATCGCCATCCAGTGTCGGAGCTTTCTGCAGGATCGCGGTCATCTGATAGACCGTCAGCCCCTCCGGCAGCGTGATCTTGTGCTGCACCGGTTTGCCGTTGCGCAAAATCGACAGCACCGAAAACAAGCTGGCATGCTCGGGGAAGGTGAACTCCCCCGATTTCAGTGCGCCCTTCGCGTTGGTCACCTCAACTGCAAGGCGGAAGGCGGTGTGATTGGCGATGATGCCGGATTGTTCGAGCAACGCGCCGATCTCGTCGGGGGTTGCGCGCGGGATCACCACCACCTTCGACGCTTCGAGTGGGCCGGGGCTGTTATAGGTCTTGAACGCGTATCCCAACCCCGCCGTCACCGTGACTGCGGCGACCAGCAGGACCAGGATTGCGGTGAGCAGGCGGCGCATCGTGGCGTCTCCCGCGTCTGGGGTTGATCAGGCGACTTTCTTGAACAGGATCGACGCGTTGGTCCCGCCAAAGCCGAAGCTGTTGGACAGAGATGCCTCGATCTTGCGCGGCTGGGCCTGCAATGCAACGCGGTCGATGATGCTCTCGCGCGACGGGTTTTCCAGGTTCAGCGTGGGCGGTGCCACCTGATCGCGGATCGCCAGGATCGAGAACACCGCCTCAATCGCGCCAGCGGCCCCCAACAGATGTCCGGTCGCCGATTTGGTGGACGACATCGCAACCTTGCTGCCCTGATCGCCAAAGAAGCGCTCGACGGCCTCCAGTTCCAGATCATCGCCCAACGGAGTCGAAGTGCCGTGCGCGTTGATATAGCCGACATCTTCCATCGCCACCGACCCATTGCGGAACGCGGCCTTCATGGCACGAAACGCACCGTCATGGCCTTCCGCCGGGGCCGTGATGTGATGCGCGTCACCGGACAGGCCATAGCCCGCGATCTCGGCGTAAATCTTCGCACCACGCTTCTTGGCGTGCTCATATTCTTCCAGAACAACGACGCCAGCACCTTCGCCCATCACGAAGCCGTCGCGGTCCTTGTCCCACGGACGCGAGGCGCGGGTGGGCGTGTCGTTGAAGCCGGTGGACAAAGCGCGCGAGGCGCAGAAGCCCGCCATGCCGATGATGTTCACGGCGGCTTCAGCGCCACCGGCCACCATCACGTCGGCATCGCCAAATGAGATCAGACGGGCAGCATCACCGATGGCGTGCACGCCGGTCGCGCACGCGGTGACCACCGCGTGGTTCGGGCCCTTGAAGCCGTATTTGATCGAGACATGGCCCGAGGCCAGATTGATCAGCGCCGAGGGGATGAAGAACGGCGACAGGCGGCGGATCTTGCCTTCCTGCAACAACTGCGCGGCCTCGAAGATGGTCTCCAGACCACCGATGCCGGAGCCGATCATCACGCCCGAAGCCCATTGATCTTCATCGCTCTGCGGCACCCAGCCGCTGTCCTCAACCGCTTCCGAGGCCGCCACGACGGCAAACTGGATGAAGCGGTCCATCTTTTTCAGATCCTTGGAGGGGATCCATTCCGCGAAATCGAGACCACCCTCGGCACGCGTGCCTTTGGGGATCTGACCCGCGATTTTCGCCGGAATGTCCGACGTATCGAAGGATTGGATGGCCCCGATGCCGGATTCGCCGCGCAGCAAACGCTGCCACACATGCTCCACACCCACTCCGAGCGGACATGCAATGCCCATCCCGGTGACGACAACTCGCCGCATCTGACCCATCCTCGTCCCGTTTCGTCCGCCACGGACATCCCGTGGCGGTTTTGTCTCAGCCGCCGAATATCAAGCGGTCTGGTGCGCTTCGATATAGTCAATCGCGTCCTTGACGGTGGCGATCTTCTCGGCGGCTTCTTCAGGAATTTCAACGCTGAAGGCTTCCTCGAACGCCATCACCAGTTCGACCGTGTCCAGGCTGTCCGCGCCCAGGTCGTCGATGAACGACGCTTCCGGCGTCACCTTGGATTCCTCGACGCCGAGATGTTCGACAACGATCTTCTTCACGCGGTCAGCGACATCGCTCATGTTCTAAAACTCCTACCTGCCGGTTCTATAACGTCTTTGCGCCGGACTCGACTGGCCCCGGCGTCTCGGCCTGTTCAGTGCCTTGCCCTCGACCGGCGCAACCGCGGGGCGCTTAGCACGAATTTGTCACACTCGCCAATCCGCCCGGATCATTCCGTGACGCGGACAGGTCATTCAGGTCATCGCCATCCCGCCATTGATGTGCAGCGTGGCCCCGGTCACCCAGCCCGCTTCCTCAGCGGCCAGATAAAGCACGGCGGCGGCGATGTCGGCGGGCTGGCCGAGTCGTCCCAGCGGAATGGCGTCGGAGAGCTTCTTCTTCTGCTCATCCGTCAATACATGCGTCATCGGAGTCTCGACGAAACCAGGAGCCACCATATTCACCGTGATCCCGCGCGAGCCGACTTCCTGCGCCAACGCCTTGGTCATGCCGACCAGGCCAGCCTTGGCCGCCGCATAATTGGCCTGGCCCGGATTGCCCGTGGTGCCGACGATGGAGCCGATGCCGATGATCCGGCCTGCACGGCGCCGCAACATGCCCTTGAGTGCGGCGCGGGCGAGGCGGAAGGGGGCGGTGAGATCCACGTCGATCACCGTGTTCCAATCCTCGTCCTTCATGCGAAGGGCGAGCATGTCGCGGGTCAGACCCGCATTGTTGACCAGCGCCCAGAGCGGACCAGCGGCGGCTTCGGCCTCGGACACCAGCGCCTCGGCGGCGGCCGAGTCGCGCAGATCGGCAGGGCAGATGAAGCTGCGCTCGCCGAGATCGGCGGCCAGAGCTTCGAGTGCCTCGCGACGTGTGCCGGAGAGGACGACATTGGCACCCTGGCGATGCAGGGTGCGGGCGATCTCGGCGCCGATGCCTCCCGAGGCACCGGTCACCAGGGCGGTCTTGCCGTCCAGGCGGAACATGACTTCGTTTCCTCTTACAGCGTCTTGAGCAGCGCTTCGATTTCTGCAGGCGTGCCGACCGAGGTGGCGGTGGCGTCGGGCGCGATGCGCTTCATCAGCCCGGTCAGCACCTTGCCCGCGCCGATCTCGACGAAATTCGTCACACCCATCGCAATCATCGCCTCCACGCATTCGCGCCAACGCACGGTGGCGGTGACCTGCTGGACGAGAAGTCGGGAGATTTCGGTCGGGTCGGTGACTTTCGCTGCCGTCACGTTGGCCACCACTGGCACCAACGGCGCTTTGGGCGGATTGGCAGCGAGTGCGTCTTCCATCGCACGGGCAGCGGGGGCCATCAGGGCGCAGTGGAACGGGGCGGAGACCGGGAGCAGCATCGCGCGCTTCACACCCTTGGTCTTGGCGACCTCGATGGCGCGTTCGACGGCTTCCTTGTTGCCGGAGATCACCACCTGACCGCCGCCATTGTCGTTGGCCGCCTCGACGATGGAGCCGGGCTGCGTCGCCTCGGCGCAGATTTCCAGCGCCAGCTTCATCTCAACGCCGAGAAGGGCCGCCATCGCACCCATGCCGGCCGGAACGGCCTGCTGCATCGCTTGGCCGCGCAGCTTCAGCAGCTTCGCCGCGGCACCAACGCTGAACGAACCTGCCGCAGCCAGCGCTGAGTATTCGCCCAGCGAGTGACCGGCGACCAAGGCCACGCGGTCGGCCAGCTTGATTCCGCCTTCGCGTTCCAGCACGCGCAGAACCGCCAGCGAATGCGCCATCAGCGCGGGCTGGGTGTTTTCGGTGCGGGTCAGGTCTTCGACGGGGCCTTCGAACATCAGGCTGGAGAGTTTCTGGCCGATTGTTTCATCGACCTCCTCGAACACCTCGCGCGCGGCGGCAAACGAGGCCGCAAGGTCGCGGCCCATGCCGACGGCCTGACTGCCTTGCCCAGGGAAGATGAACGCGGTGACCGTCATGAGATGACATTCCGTTCAGACGAGGCGGGCGGTATCCAGCGATGGGGGAAATCTGTCAATGTCCTGCCGCAATTGTCTGCCGCGTTGCTGGCTCTGGGGGATTGATGCAAGCCGTGTTCGATATCGCCGTGATCGGAGGGGGCATAAATGGTACCGGTATCGCCCGGGACGCGGCCGGGCGGGGCTGGAGCGTGCTGTTGGCGGAGAAATCCGATCTTGGCGGCGCGACTTCCGCGTCTTCCACCAAATTGGTGCATGGCGGATTGCGCTATCTTGAGCACTATGAATTCCGCCTTGTGCGTGAGGCATTGCAGGAGCGCGAGGTGCTGTGGGGCATCGCGCCGCATATCATCTGGCCGTTGCGCTTCGTGCTGCCGCACCATCCCGGCCTGCGCCCGGCCTGGCTGCTGCGGCTGGGGTTGTTTCTCTATGACCATATCGGAGGCCGCCAGAAACTCCCCGCCACCACGGTGCGTCGCCTTGATGACGGCATTCTGAAGCCGGAATTCACCAAGGGGTTCGAATATTCCGATTGCTGGGTCGAGGATTCCCGCCTCGTGGTGCTCAATGCGCGCGACGCCGCCGAGCGGGGTGCTGATATCCGTCCGCGCACGGAAGTGGTCTCTGCCAACCGGGCCGACGGCCTGTGGCAGATCGTGTTGCGTGACGCGGACGGCGTGGAAAGCACCTCCCAGGCCCGCACTCTGGTCAATGCAGCCGGTCCCTGGGTGGCGAAAGTGCTCGGCCAGGTGGTGCGGGCGAACACGTCTGAGAAGGTACGTCTGGTCCAGGGCAGCCACATCATCGTGCCGCGCCTGTATGAAGGAGCGCATTGCTACATCTTCCAGAACGCCGATCAGCGAATCTTCTTTGCCATCCCGTACGAGACTGATTTCACCCTGATCGGCACCACGGATCGCGACTATCAGGGCGATCCGGCGCAGGTGCACATCTCCAGCGACGAGATCGACTATCTCTGCAAAGGGGCCAGCGATTATTTCGCCCAACCCGTCACGCCCGACATGGTGGTGTGGACCTATTCTGGCGTGCGTCCGCTGTATGATGACGGTGCCTCGGCGGCGCAGGAAGCGACTCGGGATTACGTGCTCACCCTTGATGCGCCGCAGGACGGGGCGGCGATGCTAAGCGTGTTCGGCGGCAAGATCACCACCTATCGCAGGCTTGCACTCTCCGCCCTCGAACGCCTCGCCCCGCATCTGCCGAAAGTCGCCGGTCTTGCGGTCGGCTGGACCGGGATGCAGGCATTGCCGGGCGGCGATCTGGGGGAGGGGTTCTTCAGCTTCACCCGCGATCTGCGCCTGCGCTATCCGTTTCTCTCGGTCCGCGACGCGCTGCGTCTGGCCCGCGCCTATGGCAGCCGCGCCGAGACCTTCCTCAAGGGGGCTACGAGCATGGCCGATCTGGGGACGGAGTACGGAGCGGGGCTCACCGAGGCGGAGTTGCGCTACCTCGTCGCGCAGGAATGGGTGCGCCGTGGCGACGATGTGCTGTGGCGACGCAGCAAGCTCGGCCTGCGACTCGACGCCGCACAGCGGGCGGCGGTGGATGCGGCGGTGGTCCGAATCGCCGCATCTGGCTGAATATCCACCCGATGTGCGGATTTTAACCTTCTCTGTGTCATTTAGGTGATGCACTCCGCCCTGTTATCGGGACAGTATGTCGTCAAGGGGGGAGAAGCGCGCAGGCGCAGATGGGTCCAATGTGAAAAGCAGGGCCTGTTTTTGCGGCGCGCAGTGACCAAATCCCGCTGTCTCGGCACAGTTCGTGCAGAGGATATGTCGGGCGAAGTTGTTGTCTGACCTGTTTTGACCGCTGTCAGGAGCGTTGATCCTATGCTCTCCCGCAATCTTGAACAGACGCTCCACCGCGCACTGTCACTTGCAAGCGAACGTCGGCATGAATATGCCACGCTCGAACATCTTCTGCTCGGTCTCGTCGACGACACCGACGCCGCCACGGTGCTGCGCGCCTGTGGTGTCGATCTCGACAAGCTCCGCGCCGATCTGACCGAGTTCCTCGACAAGGAACTCTCGGGCCTCGCCACCGACCGTCCGGGCGATCCAAAGCCGACCGCTGGTTTTCAGCGCGTGGTGCAGCGGGCCGCCATCCATGTGCAGTCTTCCGGCAAGGAAGAGGTGACCGGTGCCAACGTGCTCGTCGCCCTGTTCAGTGAGCGCGAGAGCCACGCGGTCTACTTCCTGCAGGCGCAGGACATGACGCGGCTGGACGCGGTGAACTTCATCAGCCACGGCATCGCCAAGGCCCCCGGCCGCAGCCAGTCCCGTCCGGTCTCTGGCAGTTCGACGCCGAGCGAGGGCGCGCCTGAAGGCGAGCGTGAGGAAAAATCGCAGAAACGCGGCCAGGATGCGCTGTCCAACTACTGCGTCAACCTCAACAAGAAGGCGATGAACGGCAAGATCGATCCGCTGATCGGTCGCGAGCAGGAGAAC
>CAITEF010000174.1 GCA_903891315.1 uncultured Rhodospirillales bacterium
ATGGCGGTGATCTCGCGTGACGGCTCTATCGACCCGGTCGGCGCCTGCGTCGGTATGCGCGGCTCGCGCGTACAGGCAGTGGTGGCCGAACTCCAGGGCGAGAAGATCGACATCATTCCGTGGTCCCCGCAGGCCGCGACCTTCGTGGTCAACGCGCTGGCGCCGGCCGAAGTCACCAAGGTGGTGATGGACGAGGATGCCGGCCGCGTTGAAGTCGTGGTGCCGGATGATCAGCTCAGCCTCGCCATCGGCCGTCGCGGTCAGAACGTGCGTCTGGCCAGCCAGCTGACGCGTTGGGATATCGACATTCTCACCGAGGCCGAAGAATCCGAGCGCCGTCAGGAAGAATTCCGTCGTCGCACCGGGCTCTTCGTCGAGGCGCTGGACGTGGATGACGTCATCGCGGGCCTGCTGGTCACCGAGGGCTTCAACACCATTGAGGAACTCGCCTTTGTCGCCCCTGACGAGTTGGCCGAGATCGAAGGCTTCGACGAGCAAGTTGCCGAAGAACTCATCCGTCGCGCCGAGGCCGCACTGGTCAAACGCGACAATGAGCTCAACGAGCAGCGCATCAATCTTGGTGTGAGCGACGACGTCGCCGCCTTCGAGAACTTCACCCCGGCCATGCTGGTGGCGCTGGGCGAGAAGGGTGTGAAGTCGCTCGACGATCTCGCCGATCTGGCGTCGGACGAGCTGATTGAGATCATCGGCGAAGAGGCGATGGACGAAGAGACCGCCAACGCGATCATCATGGCGGCGCGCTCGCATTGGTTCGAGGGTGAAGAAGGCGCGGAAGCGGAGGCTGACCACGGCTGACGCTCCGGCACTGCCGACCGACCCTGAAGACGACGACGACGCGCCCGAGACCGGTCCGCTGCGCCGCTGCGTGGTGACACGTGAGCGGATGGCGAAAGAGCGGATGATCCGTTTTGTGATTGGTCCGGATCGCGCCGTGGTGCCGGATCTGGCTGCACGCCTGCCCGGCAGGGGAATCTGGTTGAGTGCGCGGCGGGATGTGTTACAAGCCGCGAACAGCCGTGGCGCATTTGCGAAAGCAGCGCGCGGCTCGGTCATCGTGCCCCCCGATCTTCTCGCCTTTCTGCAGGATTCTCTTGCAAGACGGGTTGGCGAACTTATCGGCTTGGCCCGACGGGCCGGACAGGCAGTTTGCGGCTTCCAGAAGGCGCGAGAGGTTCTAGTGGCCGGTCGCGCCGGACTGGTGGTTGAGGCGCGTGACGGCAGCCCAGAGGAAATAGCGCGTTTCCTCGGCGGTCATGCAGCGCATACCCCGATGGTACAACCGCTTGATGCGGCGACCCTCGGGTCGATATTTGGTCGGGATCACGTGGTGCACGTGGTCGTGACCAAAGGCCGGTTGGCCGATATGGTTGCGGATGAGGCGGCCCGTTTGGCCGGCCTGTCCGAGGAGATCGCAGCCGCTATACAAACGCGGGCCGCATCCAAACGCGGGACTGCGCAACAATTGAACGAGACGAGACAGGCGAATAGATGAGCGACGGCAACGATCAGGACGCGGCCAAGGGCCGACTTTCACTTCGGCCAGCAAGCCGTACGGAAGTCGGGCGGACTGTCGACGCAGGCTCAGTGCGGCAGAGCTTCAGCCATGGACGCTCCAAGGTGGTGCAGGTGGAGGTGCGCAAGACCCGCACGCCGGTGCCGGGCACTCCGCGCCCTTCCACTGTGGCACCCACCAGCGCACCGAGCGCCACCGCCCCGGCCGCTGCGGCTCCGGTGACAACCACGGCTTCGGCCACGGTTGCCGCAGCACCCGCCGTCGCCAAGCCGGTCGCACCGCAGCAGCAGCCCTCACAGAATTCCGGCCAGCAGCGCCACGGCGGTCCGGTGCGTCCGGGGCAGCCCGGTGGTCGCGCCCTGACGGCAGCCGAGTTGGCAATCCGCCAGCGTGTGCTCGCCGAACAGGCACGCGAGCAGGCCAAGCGCGAGGCTGAGCGTCGCGAACAGGAAAAGATCTCCATCCTCTCCGCCGCCGAAGAGGCGCGAAAGCGTGAGGAAGCCGCCGCCAAGGCCGCCGAGGAAGAAGCCCGTCGCGCGGCCGAAGAGGCCGAGCGTCTTCGTCTGAATCCGCCGCAGCCCGTGGCTGAAAGCGATGCGACCACCACTGCCGCATCTGCCGCTCCGGTTGTGACCGCACCTGCGGGGCAGACCATCCAGCCTGCGCCGCGTCCCACTCCAGTTGCTGAGGCTCCGCGCCCGGCAGCACCGGCTGGCCCGCAAGTGCCGCGTCCTGGTGCGCCCCGCCCGGCGGGTCCCGCCACCCCTGAAACCCTGCGTCTGCGCACCCCGGGTGTCGCCGCTGAGGAAGATGACGGTCGTCGTCGCCCCGGCGCTCCTGGCCCCGCCGCACGCAAAATGCCCGCCACGCCGGCCAAGAAGGCCGGTGGCGATGGTCGCCGCGCTGGCCGCATCGACGTGCAGGCCGCCAGTGAGGGTGAGGACGACCGCGTCCGCTCGCTCGCTTCGGTTCGCCGCCAACGTGAGCGTGAGCGTCGCCAGGCCGATCTTGATCGTCTGCGCGCCGATCAGGTGAAGGTGGTGCGCGAAGTCGTGCTGCCGGATGTGATCACCGTGCAGGAACTCGCCAATCGTATGGCAGCCCGCGCCTCAGACGTGATCAAGCAATTGATGCGCATGGGCGTGATGGCCACCATCACCCAGACACTCGACCCCGACACCGCTGAACTGATCGTTCAGGAATTCGGCCATAAGGTGAAGCGCGTCTCGGAAGACGACGTCGAAGTCGGCCTCGAAGGCGCTGTGGACGTTGACACCCAGATGGAGCCGCGTCCGCCGGTTGTCACCATCATGGGCCATGTCGATCACGGCAAAACCTCGTTGCTCGACGCTCTGCGCAAGGCCGATGTGGTCTCAGGCGAAGCCGGGGGCATCACCCAGCATATCGGTGCCTATCAGGTCACGATGCCGGGCGGTGAGAAGATCACCTTCATCGACACGCCGGGCCACGAAGCCTTCACCGCGATGCGCTCGCGCGGTGCTTCGGTCACCGACATCGTCGTGCTGGTTGTCGCTGCCGATGACGGCGTGATGCCGCAGACCATCGAGGCGATCAAACACGCCCAGGCGGCCAATGTTCCGATCATCGTGGCGATCAACAAGATCGACAAGCCGGACGCCAATCCGCAGCGTGTCCGCGAGGAACTGCTCAGCCACGACATCGTCGTCGAAGATCTCGGCGGCGAGACGATGGATGTCAGCGTGTCGGCGAAGAACAAGACCGGCCTGGACAAGCTGGCCGAGGCCATCATGCTGCAGGCCGAAATCCTCGACCTGAAAGCCAATCCCGACCGTGCCGCCGAAGGTGCGGTGATCGAAAGCCGCCTCGACCGTGGCCGTGGTCCGGTCGCGACCGTGTTGGTCCAAAAGGGCACGCTGCATCAGGGCGACATCATCGTCGCCGGTGCCGAGTGGGGCCGCGTGCGCGCGATGCTCGACGACAAGGGCCGTCAGATGAAGTCGGCAGGCCCCTCGACTCCGCTCGAAGTCCTCGGTCTGGCCGGTGTGCCGACTGCTGGTGAACCCTTCGTGGTGGTCGAGAATGAAAGCCGGGCGCGCGAGATCAGCGAACTGCGTCAGCGCCGCATCAAGGACAAGAACGCCGGCGTGATGACCGCTGCCCGCGGCACGCTCGACGAAATGCTCGCCCGCATCCAGGCCGGCGTGCAGAAAGAAGTCGCCGTGCTGATCAAGGCGGACGTGCAGGGCAGTTCGGAAGCGATCCAGGCCACCGTGCTCAAGCTCGCCCATGAGGAAGTGCGCGTGCGCGTGCTGAACTCGACGGTGGGTCAGATCACCGAGAGCGACATCCAGCTCGCCAAGGCCTCCAACGCCGTCATCATCGCCTTCAACGTGCGTGCGACGACGCAGGCACGTGAACTGGCGACGCGTGATGGCGTGGATATCCGCTACTACTCGATCATCTACGACGTGGCTGACGACGTGGAACAGCTGGTTCGCGGCAAGGTTGCCCCGAAGGCGCGCGAGAAGTTCCTCGGTTACGCGGAAATCCGCGCGGTGTTCGACATCACCAAGACCGGCAAGGTTGCCGGTTGTATGGTCACCGAGGGCTTGGTCAAGCGCGGCTGCGGCGTACGCCTGCTGCGCGACGGTGTGGTCATCCACAACGGCGAACTCACGCAGCTCAAGCGCTTCAAGGACGACGTCAAGGAAGTCGCACGCGGCTATGAATGCGGCCTGTCGTTTGCGAACTACCAGGATCTGCGCATCGGCGACGTGGTGGAGTGCTTCGAAGTCGAGATGGTGCCGGGTTGACGAAACTGACGGCCGCCAATCAGGCCAAGGCTCCATCCCAGCGGCAATTGCGCGTGGCGGAAGAAATCCGCCACGTGCTCTCCGCCGTGTTCGGACGCGGGGACATCCGTGACCCCGATTTGGCGGGCGTGTTGATCACTGTCACCGAGGTCCGCATCGGCCCGGACCTCAAACGCGCAACGGCCTTCGTCACCCGGCTGGGCCGGTCCGACATCGCCGAGAAACTGCCAGCCCTGCGCCGCGCCGCGCCCTATCTGCGCACCTGCGTGGCGAAGGAGTTGCGGCTACGCGTTGCGCCTGATCTGTCGTTCCAGGCCGACACCAGCATAGATTATGCTATGCATGTCGATCAGATGCTGCGCCAGCCGGAGGTGGCGCGGGATTTGGGGAAGACCGAGAAGCCGGAGACAGGGGAGAGCCTGTGATGGATGTGAAGGAAGCAGTGAAGGTTGCGAAGCTATATGTCGCAGACCTTATGGCAGATGAACAGATCAGTAATATCGCCCTTGAGGAGGTAGAATTCGATCCTGACTCCAGCAACTGGAAGGTGACAATTGGGTTTGACCGTTTCTTCCAGCCGAACTCATGCGCGCCAAATCAATTGATGGAGCTGGTCCGGGCTACAAATCCAGTCCGGTTATATCGTCTCGTGACAATATCTGAAAAGGACCAACGCGTTGTTTCGTTCAAACAACGCGAGGGACTGAATTGACATTTTCTAACGTTCTTATAGATACAAATCTAATGGTCTTGCTGGTAGTCGGGAAGGTTGCACCCGACCTAATTGGCAAACACAATAACTTACTTGGCTACACAGAACAAGATTATCTGACATTGATAAAAATCCTTTTCGGCACCAAAAAACTTCTGGTTACACCAAGCATCCTTACTGAGACTTCAAACTTGCTCGGCCAGATCGGCGACCCGCATAAGACGCGCCTATTCGAGGGGTTCAAGACAGTTATACGAGCGATGGAAGTCATCGAAGAGATATATGTTCCATCTTCGGTCGCTGCTAATAGACCGGAGTTCGTGCGTCTTGGGTTAACCGATGCAGGTACCCTGGTCGATCACGATAGTCATTTTGTCCTCTTGACCGCCGATGCAAAACTCTATGTGGCGGCCCACGCAGTCGGTCGAGCGGCAGAAAATTTCAATCACTACCGGACACTGAACTGAACCTAATGCGCCAACGCAAACCCAAAGGCCGGCCGCTCGACGGCTGGCTGATCGTCGACAAGCCGCAGGGCATGACATCCACCGATGTTGTCAACCGCGTCCGTCGCTGGTTCGATGCTCAAAAAGCCGGCCATGGCGGCACGCTCGACCCGCTGGCAACCGGGGTGCTCCCCATCGCGTTCGGGGCGGCGACCAAGACCGTGCCCTATGTGATGGACGGCACCAAAATCTATCATTTCACCCTGAAATTCGGCGAGCTGCGCGACACCGACGACGCCGATGGCCAGACCATCGCGACATCCGATGTCCGTCCCACCGACGAGCAAATCCGCGCCGCCCTGCCCGCCTTCATCGGCGACATCATGCAGGTCCCGCCGATCTTCTCCGCCATCAAGATCGCGGGCGAGCGCGCCTATGACATGGCGCGCGAAGGCCGTGCGCCAGTGATGGAGCCGCGCCCAGCCCGTGTGGATCGCTTCGAACTGGTTGGTCGTCCGGATGCCGACACCGCCGAGTTTGAGGTGCAATCCGGCAAGGGCGTCTATATGCGCTCCCTCGCCCGCGACATTGCCGCCGCTTGTGGCTCGGTGGGCCATATCGCCGTGCTACGCCGCCTGCGCGTGGGGCCATTCCTGGAACAGGGGGCGATTTCCCTGGACAAATTGCAGCCTGGGGAGGATATGCAGCCCGCTTCCCCGGATTTTCTGCTTCCGGTCGTGACCGCGCTGGCCGACATCCCGGCACTGGCCATGACTCAGGCAGAGATCTTCGCTCTTCAGCACGGACAGGCGATTAGCTTGGTTGATCTGATGGGGCGCATTCCACCGGCAGCCAACCCTGATGGGGGTCTGGCCCGCGCGATGGCGGGGAGCCGCGTGATTGGGCTGTGCCGCTTTGAAGATGGCATGTTGAAGCCCGAACGGCTGCTGTAGCCCGCGCGCTCACCTCACACCAACAGGAGTAAGACGATGTCGATCCCCGCCGAGCGCAAGACTGCGCTGATGACTGACTACGCCACCAACGCCGCCGATACCGGCAGCCCGGAAGTGCAGGTTGCACTGCTCACCGAGCGCATCAACACCCTCACCGAGCATCTCAAGATCCACGCAAAGGATTTCCATTCGCGTCGTGGTCTGCTGATGCTCGTTGGCCGTCGTCGCCGCCTGCTTGACTATCTCAAGCGCAAGAGCGACGCCCGCTACAAGACGCTGATCGAACGCCTCGGTCTGCGCCGCTAAAAGATTCGCCCCGGAGACATGGTGTCTCCGGGGCCAACGCCGCGCATGCGGCGGAGCAACGCCAGACGCCGAGGCTCCCAGCGGAGCCAAAAGACGGCGCCTCCGGCAACGTGGCTGTGGCCGTAAAAACGGTCGCCCACCCGCGTCGCCCGAGTCGCCGCCCGATCTTTCCGCTGCAAACCCCGAGTCTGTCGCCGCGCCGTCCCGCATCGCACAAAGAAGATGTGAAGGACTGAACATGTTTAATCATTATCGCCGCGAATTGGATTGGGGTGGGCGCAAGCTCATCCTGGAAACCGGCAAGATCGCCCGTCAGGCTGATGGCGCCGTGCTCGTCACCTATGGCGAGACCGTGGTGCTCTGCACCGCCGTTGGCGTGAAGTCGGCCAAGCCGGGCCAGGATTTCTTCCCGCTGACCGTGAACTACCAGGAAAAGGCGTTCGCCGCCGGCAAGATTCCGGGTGGCTTCTTCAAGCGTGAAGGTCGCCCGACCGAGAAGGAAGTGCTGACCAGCCGCCTGATCGACCGTCCGATCCGTCCATTGTTCCCGCATGGCTTCCGCAATGAAGTCCAAGTCGTCGCCACCGTGCTGAGCCACGATCTTGAGAACGACCCGGATATCGTGGCGATGATCGGCTGCTCGGCCGCTCTGACCCTCTCGGGCATCCCATTCTTCGGCCCGGTGGCCGCGGCCCGCGTCGGCTTCATTGACGGTGCTTATGCGCTCAACCCGACCGCTGAAGATCTCAAGCGCTCAAAGCTCGACCTCGTCGTCGCCGGCACCTCGGAAGGCGTGCTGATGATCGAGTCCGAAGCGCAGGAACTGACCGAAGACGAAATGCTCGGTGCCGTCACCTTCGGCCACACCAGCTTCCAGCCGGTGATCGACCTGATCATCAGCCTCGCCGAACGCGCCGCCAAAGACCCGTGGCCGCTGCCGGAGACCTCGGAAGAGGAGAAGACCCTCTCCGCCCGCGTCGATGCTCTCGCCCGCGCCGACATCGCAGCAGCCTACACCGAGACCAAGAAGCAGCTTCGTCAGGAAAAGGTCGGCGCCGCCAAGAAGGCCGCCGCCGCCGCGCTGACCGCCGAGGGTCTGGACGCCGAGAAGGCCAAAGGCTTCTTCAAGGAACTTGAGGCCGACGTTGTCCGCAACGCGATCCTCGACACCGGCCTGCGCATCGATGGCCGTGACACCAAGACCGTCCGCCAGATCATCGCCGAAGTCGGCGTTCTGCCACGTGCGCATGGATCCGCCCTGTTCACCCGTGGCGAGACCCAAGCGCTCTGCGTGGCCACCTTGGGCACTGCGCAGGATGAGCAGGTCATCGACGCGCTCGAAGGCGAATACCGCGAGAACTTCATGCTGCATTACAACTTCCCTCCCTACTCGGTGGGTGAAGCTGGCCGCATGGGCTCGCCGGGCCGTCGTGAAATCGGCCATGGCAAGCTTGCCTGGCGCGCGATCCATCCGGTTCTGCCGGGCAAGGACAAGTTCCCATACACGCTGCGTGTGGTGTCCGAGATCACCGAGTCCAACGGCTCCTCCTCGATGGCCACTGTCTGCGGCACCTCGCTGTCGCTGATGGACGCTGGCGTGCCGCTGGCGCGTCCGGTGGCGGGCATCGCCATGGGCCTGATCAAGGAAGATCGCGGCTTCGCGGTGCTGTCTGACATTCTCGGCGACGAAGATCACCTGGGTGACATGGACTTCAAAGTGGCCGGCACCGAGGCGGGCATCACCTCGCTGCAGATGGACATCAAGATCACGTCCATCACGCCGGAGATCATGAAGGTTGCTCTCAACCAGGCGAAGGATGGCCGCTTGCACATCCTCGGCGAGATGGCCAAGGCGCTGACGTCGAACCGTGAAGGTGTGGCCGCCAACGCGCCGAAGATCACCACGATCAACATTCCGAAGGAAAAGATCCGCGACGTGATCGGCACCGGCGGCAAGGTGATCCGTGAGATCGTCGAGAACACCGGTGCGACGATCGACATCGACGATGACGGCACGATCAAAATCGCCGCCACCGACGAAGCGAAGGCCAAGGCCGCCATTGAGTGGATCCGCGGCATCGTTGCCGAGCCGGAAATCGGCGTGATCTACAACGGCAAAGTGGTCAAGACCGCCGAATTCGGCGCATTCGTGAACTTCCTCGGCTCGAAGGATGGCCTTGTGCACATCTCCGAGCTGACCCAGGGTCGCGTCAACAAGACCACCGACGTGGTCAACCAGGGCGACGCGGTGAAGGTCAAGGTCATCGGCTTCGATGATCGCGGCAAGGTGAAGCTGTCGATGCGCGTGGTCAACCAGGAGACCGGCGACGATATTTCCGAGCAGGTCGGCCCGAAGAGCGGCGGCGGCGGCGGCGGTGGCCGTGACCGTGGTGAGCGCGGCGAACGCAACGACGGCTGAGTAAGATCGCCGCGCCCGGCAGAGATGCAGGGCGCGGCTTTCCGTTTACGTCAGGCTTGTAAACAGCACGACCTGATAACATCCTGATAGATCATACATCCGGCCCGTGCCTCCGGATGAGTAGTGGGCAATTCAGCGGCACGCGGGACAAGGAAGCCTGGGATGAAGCCGATCAACGCGATCCGCATGGGGGGTGTGGATTTGCTGCCGCTGGTCGAAGGCGGCAAGGGCGTGGCCGTGTCCAACGGCAACACCGCCGGTCACTGGGCCGCCTCTGGCGGAGCCGGGACGGTGAGCATGGTCAATGCCGATTATATCGACGAGAACGGCGAGACCGTTCGCACCGTCTATACCGGCAAGACCCGCCGTGATCGCCATGAGGAATTGGTGGAGTTCGGCATTCGTGGTGGTCTGGCCCAAGCGCGCCGCGCCTATGACATCGCCGGCGGCAAAGGTCGCATCCACGCCAATATCCTGTGGGAAATGGGTGGGGCCGAGCGGGTGATCCACGGCGTGCTGGAGCGCGCGCAGGGCATCGTCAACGGCATCACCTGTGGTGCGGGCATGCCGTATCGGCTGTCCGAGATCGCGCAGAAATTCAACGTGCATTACTACCCGATCATCTCCTCCGCCCGCGCCTTCGGGGCGCTGTGGAAGCGCGCCTATCACAAGGCAGGCGATCTGCTCGGCGGCGTGGTCTATGAGGACCCATGGCTGGCTGGTGGCCACAATGGGCTGTCCAACAGCGAAGACCCGCAGAAGCCGGAAGACCCGTATCCGCGCGTCCTGGCCCTGCGCCAGATGATGCGCAGCTTCGGCCTCGGCGAGACGCCGATCATTATGGCCGGTGGCGTGTGGTGGCTGGAGGAATGGGAGAACTGGATCGACAATCCCGAACTCGGCCCGATCGCCTTCCAGTTCGGCACGCGCCCGCTGCTGACCAAGGAAAGCCCGATCAGCGACGCCTGGAAACGCCGTCTATTGACACTGAAGAAGGGAGACATCTTCCTCAACCGGTTCAGCCCGACAGGCTTCTACTCGTCTGCGGTCAACAACGCCTTCATCCAGGATCTGCGCGGTCGCTCCGAGCGTCAGGTGGCGTTCACTGGTGAGCCGGTGGGCGAGCATGTCGCGGAATACGGCGTGGGCCCGCGCAAGCGCCCAGTGTGGCTGGTGCCGTCGGATCTGGACCATGCGCGCGACTGGGAAGCCCTGGGCTTCACCGAGGCTCTGCGGACGCCGGACAACACGCTGATCTTCGTCACCCCGGAGAATGCGCGGGAGATCCTCAAGGATCAGACCGATTGCATGGGCTGCCTCAGCACCTGCCGCTTTTCCAACTGGTCGCAGCAGGAGCCGGACTTCAACAACGGCAAGCGCGCCGATCCGCGCAGCTTCTGCATCCAGAAGGCACTGCAGGAAGCGGCCCATACGGATGATGATCGTGTGCTGGAAGACAATCTCATGTTCTCCGGGCACAACGGCTACCGCTTCAGCGACGACCCGTTCTACAGCAACAACTTCATTCCGACCGTGAAGCAGTTGGTGGAGCGGATTTTGACGGGGCGGTGAGCCTTCGCCATTGCACATAAGAAACCGGCGGAGGGGATGAACCCTTCCGCCGGTTTTTTTTGCCCAATGCCGTGGATCTACCCTACGAACTCAAACCTGAATCCCACCCACAATCTCCTCCAGCGCCGCCGACAACGCGGACACGCGGGCGCCATTCGTCTCGCTGGTCGGGTCGCGGTGGATCACCGAGGCCATCCCGGCCAAGCCTGAGAATCCGAGACTGCCCGCTGCGTCGTGCAGCGATTGCGCTTCCTCAGCCAAGGTGGTGGCTTCCTGGGCGACCGCCAGGATGCGCATATGGCGCAACCGTTCACGAGCTTCCTCGGTGAAGGCGCGCAACAGCTCCGCAGCGTCCTCGGCCCCGATCTCACCGGCAAGCCTGCCGAAGGCGGCGCGGTCCTCGTCGATATTCGGCCCGTCATTTTCGCCCGCCTGACGCAGCGTGCCCGCCAATGCCCGATCGATCACCCGGATCAGCTGGGCGGGGGTGAACGGCTTGCCGAGGAAATCATCCATCCCGGCGGCACGGCAGGCCTCGCGGTGATGGCTGAACACGTTTGCTGTCATCGCCACGATGGGAATGTTGCGCTCCGGCCCAGGCAATTGGCGGATGCGGCGCGTGCATTCGAGACCGTCCATCTCCGGCATCATAACGTCGACCAGCAGAAGATCGTACGGCGCCGTCTGCACCATCTGCAGTGCTTCCACGCCGCTGGCGACCTGATCGACCCGGTGGCCATACATCTCCAGCCGGGTCACTGCCACCATGCGGTTGGTGATGTTGTCCTCGGCGAGCAAGATGCGCAGCCGCCGCTTCGGGCGCGAACTCGGGACGTGGGAGAGTTCCTCCTCTTCCACCAGCAGCGGCGTGCCGGCGTCGGGGTCGATGCCGAGCGGGACCTCAAGGATGAACGCGGAACCAACACCCGGCGAGGAATCGACCGAAATTCGCCCCCCCATCCGGTCAGCCAGACGGCGACAGATCGCAAGCCCCAGGCCGGTGCCGCCAAAGCCGCGTGAGGCGGAGGCGTCGACCTGGAAGAATTGCTCGAACAGATGCGACTGCGCGTCCTTCGGGATGCCGATGCCGGTGTCGCGCACGATCAACCGGATCAGCGCGGTGCCGTCCCCGCTGTCCTGACCGTCCACCTCTATGGTCACCCCGCCATCGACGGTGAATTTCAGCGCGTTGCCGACGAGGTTGAGCAGCACCTGCCGCAGGCGGCCCGGATCTCCGATCAGGCGCATCGGCGTGCCAGGAGCGACACTGGTGCGCAGCCAGAGCTGCTTCTCCTGCGCCTTGACACTCATCAGATCGACGACGCTGCCGATCACCAAGCCGATATCGAGCGGCACGCTCTCGAATTCCATCCGGCTGGCTTCCAACTTGGAGAAGTCCAGGATGTCGTTGATGATCTGCATCAGACTGCCTGCCGCCTCACGCAGCGTCGAGGCGAAGCGGCGCTGCGTTGGCGACAGATCACTGTCGAGCAGGAGGCCGGCCATGCCGATCACCCCGTTCATCGGCGTGCGGATCTCGTGGCTCATCACCGCGAGGAAGTCCGACTGCGCCCGCCGCGCCGCCTCAGCCGCGTCGCGCGCGGCGGCAAGCGCCTTTTCGTTGCGCTTGCGGTGGGTAATGTCAGCATAGGTGCGCACCGCCGAGCCGTCGTCCAGCATTTGGGTGCGCACGTCGATCACCATTCCGTTGCGCCGCGCCCGCTCATAATGCGACGGTCCGAAGCCACCGCGCCGCGCGAGATCGGCAATATCCTGCCCGCCATCGGCAAGTTCGACAAATTCGCCATTGGTGAGTTGCCATTCGAGCAACTTGCTGAATTCGACACCCTCCCGCCCGATCTCCGGCGGCAGGCTGAGCAGTTCGGCGGCGCGGCGATTGATCACCTGCACCACGCCACCGGAATCAACCATCAGCACGCCCTGGCCGATATTGCTCAGGGTCGCTGCCAGATATCGCTGCGATTCCGCCAGTTTTCGGCCTTGGGTGATCAGCAGCACACCGGCCAGCAGAACCAGAAAGGTCATGATGGAGCCGACAATGATGTAGGAACGGGCATCGGCCTCGTAGGCTTCAAACACGTCCTTGACCGCCAAACCCGCCACCGCGACCAGCGGGAAAGGTGTCAGGCGGCGGAAAGCGAAAAAGCGCTCCTCGCCATCCACGCCGCTGGTGGAGATAAAAGTCTCTCCTGGCAGGTTGTTGCGCCAATGGACCAGAAGATTGGCCGGTGCCACCAAGCCGACGGCATTCTCGCGATAGGGCGCGCGCACCCGGATGACTCCGTCAGCAGTGCCAGTCAGCGTCAAATTGCCGTTCTTCAGATTCAAATTGTCATAGAAATGCGCAAGATATTCCGGGTTGAGCGAGATGACGAGAACCCCATCAAATTCACCCTTCGCGTTGTATAGCTTGCGGGTGAACTGGATCGAGATTTTCTTCGACACCCGCCCGATCACCGGCTTGCTGATGAACAGGAAATCGCCGGGATCGACCATATGCACGTGGATGTGCTCGCGATCTGAAAGATCCACCCGTTCGGATGTGGTCAGATTGCTGCCCTTCAGGATTCCGGCCCGATCCGTCACTGAAATTTGCAGGGCAAATTCGTTGACCACCTGTGACCCAGGCGCCAGTCGGGCGATGTCGAAATGGTCAGGATCGTTGCGATACAGCGCACGAATCATGATCTCGAACTGGTCAATCGCCTCAATTGTGCGTGTGATGCTTTCGCCGAACCCGCGAGCGATATTGTCCACCTGCACGAAGGCGGCTTTCTGATATTGCTCTTTTTCCTGGGTCAGATGGGCATAGATGCTGCCCCAGATCAGCCCGACTGCCGTCAAAATCAGTCCGCCATGCAGAAAGATCGAGCGCGGCAGCCCTTGTTTGCCGTTGAATAGACGAAAGAACGCTCCGAAAGGCATACAGTTCCGTCCGTTGGTTCAGACCGGCCCAATCTATCACATGCGATGATCCGGCAAGGCCGTGTTAGGTGTCGCCTATCGCTCGTTCCGGCGTCAACCCCCGTCGCGCTCCCGCCTGCTCTCCGTGCGCAATTGTCCGCAGGCGGCAAGGATATCACGCCCGCGTGGTGTGCGGACAGGGCTGGAGAAACCGGCTTCCATCACAATTTTCGCGAAGCGGTCGATGGCCGAGTTGCTGGAGGTCTCATAGGGGCTGCCTGGCCACGGATTGAACGGGATCAAGTTCACCTTGGCCGGAATGCCCGCGATCAGCCGGATCAACTCGCGCGCATCCTCCTGGCTGTCGTTGATGCCCTTGAGCATCACGTATTCGAAGGTGATCCGCCGCGCATTCGACGCCGCCGGATAGCGACGGCACGCGGCAATCACCTCCTCGATCGGGTATTTGCGATTGAGCGGGACAATCTCATCACGCAGATCGTTGCGCACCGCGTGCAGGGAGACGGCGAGATTGACCGCCAATTCCTCACCACAGCGATCCATCATCGGCACGACGCCGGAGGTGGACAGCGTGATGCGGCGGCGCGACAGGCCGATGCCCTCGCCGTCCATCACGATCTTCATCGCGCGGGCGACGTTTTCGTAATTGTAGAGCGGCTCGCCCATGCCCATCAGCACGATGGTGGACAGCAAGCGCGGCGTCTCGCCGTGCGGGCTCGGCCATTCGCCATAGGAATCGCGGGCGGCCATGAACTGGCCGACGATCTCGGCCGCCCCAAGATTGCGCACCAGCGTCTGGGTTCCGGTGTGACAGAAGCGGCAGGACAGCGTGCAGCCGACTTGCGACGAGATGCACACAGCGCCCCGATCCTCTTCCGGATCGGGGATATAGACCGTCTCGGCCTCTTGCCCGTCGCGGAAGCGGAACAGCCATTTGCGGGTCAGATCCTCGCTGGTCTGCACGGTTGCCACCGACGGGCGGCCAATCACAAACCGCTCGGCGAGCTTTTCCTGCAGTGGGCGGGCGATGGACGACATCACCGAGAAATCCGTCGCCCCCTGGTGATAGATCCAATGCCAAAGCTGCTTGGCGCGGAAGGATTTTTCGCCAATGCTCTCCATCTCGGCGATGAGCTGGGTGCGATCCATACCGACGAGATCGCGCCGTCCATCCGCCGTGGTTGGCTCGGGCGGGTTGAACCTAGCCGTCTTGGCGAGGATCCGACTACGCTCGGCCTCGGTCAGATCGGCAATGTCGGCGATGGGCGCGAGCTGATTCACTTCGGGGGACAGGCCTTGCTGATGGCGGCGTAGGCGGCGGCAAAGCCCTTGAGGCTGAAGGAGTCGGTCACAGTGCCGGATTTCGCGTTGGGTGAGCGTGTATGCACCGCATTGCCTTTCAGAAATGCCTGCACCGCCACCTTGCCGTCACGCGCGAAAGCATAGCGGCCATCCGGATAAAAATCGACAGCAACCGCGTCCACGCTCGCCTGCAAACTCGCATTGGCGGCATAGGCAAATCCCGGCGAGAGCGAGACCGCGTCGCGCGGCCCGAGCGGACGCTGGGTGACTGTGAGCGTCACGCTGGCGCGACCTTCCACTGCGGGTGTGGATTTACTGGCCTGAGTGTAGGCGTAGCAGACCAGTTGCCCGGCCTCGGTGCGCGAGGCGGCACGCCAGTCACCAAAGCGGCCAAACACTTTTGGGACCGAGGGGTCGCTCTGGGTGGCGGGCGGGGTGGAAGGCTTGGTTTGGCTCCAAGCGGGCGAGGCCGAGAGGAGGGTGAGGCAGATCAGGGCTGGGATAAAACGCATGAGCGTCACATACGTACGATGCTGCAGGACAGCAAGGCTGCCCCGATCAACTCTCGCCTTCACCGGACGCATCGTCACGCTGTTTCCAGGCGGGCAATGTCCGGCGGAACACCGGATCGCCGTGACCGCTGCGCGGCGGCGGCGCGGCACCGCCACCGGCCATCACCGGGCGCTCGCCGAAGCGGCCATGCTGCAACAGGCGATCATACAGCACCAGGGCACCGGCGACCGAGAGATTGAGCGAGAAGCGGGTGGGAATTTTGACCACATGCTTGCAACGCGCCAGCAACTCGGGTGACAGCGACGAGCGCTCCGGCCCCAGCACATAGGCGGCATTCAGCGGATGACGAAACGAGGGCAACGGGGCCGCATCCTCGGTGATCTCGATCCCGACCAGCACGCAACCCTCGGGCAGGCGCAATGCCGCCATATCGGCAAATCGCCAGAGCGGGACATGGCTTGCCGTATCCGACGTATCCGCCGCCCGCGCCGCGCGCGCGTCAAAACCCGCGCCGAGCGTGAAGCAGAACGACGCGCCGAACGCATGGGCGGTGCGCAGCAATGCACCGACATTTGCGGATTTCGACACACCTTCGGCACCGATGCCAAAATAGCCTCGTGTCTGCGGCAGGGTCATGCGATCCGCCTCACCTGCCGCAGAAGCGCCTCAGCGCTCCTCGTCGGGGCTTTCGACCTCGACTTCGACCTCGGCGATGGCATCATCTTCAAGGTCGGAGGTGTCTTCGAGCACATCCTCTTCGACCTCGTCGGTGTCGGCATCGGCGACGAGCTCGACATCGGGGTCTTCGATCCCCGGCACCGGCAGAACTTTCGCGCGACGCTTGTCATCCATCACATTGCCACCGGCACGGCGCATGCGCGGCTGCTCAGCCGGCTGCTCGGTGGCGCATTTCGGACAGACCGCAGGCGTGCGGGTCAGATCATAAAATTTGGTATTGCACGAAACGCAGATGCGCTTGGTGCCAAGTTCGGGCTTCGCCATCTGGGGGCCTCAACTGGGGACGGGCCGGGACGCCATCCCAGCCGCAAGGTTGCGCCGCATGCCACCGATGAGACGGCCTGTCAAACACGATCATCGCATGCTAGGCGTCCGGCATGCATGATACGACCACACGGCCGATGCGTTCGGCCCGCCCTTCCGCCCCGCTCGCCACCGCCGCCGATTCGGCGCTCGCCATCCCCGGCGACAAGTCGATCAGCCATCGCGCCCTGATGTTCGGCGCTCTCGCAGTGGGCGAAACCACCATCACCGGATTGCTGCAGGGCGAGGATGTGCTGCGCACCGCCGCCGCCATGCGCGCCTTGGGTGCTGAGGTGACGCAGGACGGCAAGCTCTGGAAAGTCGCCGGACGCGGCATTGGCGCGCTGGTGGAGCCGGTGGATGTGCTCGACATGGGCAATTCAGGCACTGCCGCCCGCCTGCTCTCCGGCATTCTGGCGAGCCATCCATTCTTCTCGATCCTGACCGGCGACGCCTCGCTGCGCTCGCGTCCGATGCGTCGAGTCTCAGTGCCGTTGGCCCAATGCGGCGCGCGGATCACGACACGTGCGAATGGCAGCCTGCCGATGGCGATCGAGGGTGCGAGCGATCCGTTGCCGCTCGACTATGATGTCCCGGTGCCATCGGCGCAGGTGAAATCCGCCGTGCTGCTCTGCGGTCTGAACGCGCCGGGGGTGACGCGGGTCTTCGAGAAGGAGGCCACACGGGATCACTCCGAGAACATGCTCCGGCATTTCGGCGCGAGGGTTGAGGTCGTCGAAGTCGGACATGGCCGTGAGATCAAGCTGTACGGCCAGCCCGAACTGCGCGCCGCCGACGTGATCGTGCCGGGCGATCCGTCCTCCGCCGCGTTCCCGATGGTGGCAGCGCTGCTGGTGCCGGGCTCTCGCGTCGTGCTGCGCGGCGTCGGTCTCAATCCGCTGCGTACCGGGCTGTTCACCACGTTGCGTGAGATGGGTGCAGCGCTGACCATCCTGAACGGTCGCACCGAGGGCGGCGAGCCGGTTGGCGACATCCTGGTTGAACACACCGAGTTGCGTGCGGTTGACGTGCCGCCAGAGCGTGCGCCGTCGATGATCGACGA
>CAITEF010000175.1 GCA_903891315.1 uncultured Rhodospirillales bacterium
CCCGTGCGCTGAGACGCCGGTGACGATCACGGTCTTGATCCCGTTGGCCTTTAGCGTGGCCTCCAAATCGGTCCCGATGAATTTGTCCACGCCCGCTCTCGCAACCGGCTCGCCCGCGCGTGCGGCAAGGCTGGGCGGCGTGTCTTCGATTTTGCCGGTCGGCGTCACGCTATAGGCCACCATCACGCCGTGGCTGCGCGCAGCGTCCAGCATCTTGGTCACGACGGGAACGGTGGCGAAGCAGCGCGGGCGTTTGTCGGCGGTGCAATTGGTCCGGTCGAAATCCAGCACGAGGAGAGCGGTGCTGGCAGGCTCGACCTTGACCGGCTTGAGCGCGGGTGCCGCAGGCATCTTCACGCTGCCCCATTCGGCGACAATGTCAGCCGCCATGGCAGGGGCTGCGGCGAGAACGCTGATGATAAAGGCGGCGAGGAGGCGACGTAACATCGGGGAGACCCTCTGGCTCAGTGCTGGATCAGATCCTTGTAGCGCTTCAGCGCCTCGAAATTGGCGTGAATGATCTCGACCGTCTTCTCCTCGCCCACCCAGTCACCCGCCATCTGATTGTCCGCGAGCCATTTGCGGAACTCCGGATCATCCAGCGTCGCGCGATAGGCGGTGACGAATTTGGCGTAGTCTTCCGGGTGTTTCGCCTTGAAGCCCGCCGGGTAGACGAAGCTGCGCACCGAGCCATTGATGATCGGCACCGAGGTTTTGTAGTTCGCCAATACGTCGTTGATCAGCGGCACGCCGGGGAATTCCGGCAGCTTGTGATCGAGGAACAAGGCGAGCGGGCGGATGAAGTCACGGATGAAGGCAGCCCCTTCACCCTGGCCGATATTGAAATCGATCTGCCCACCGGCAAGTGCGGTGCGCATTGCGCCCGAGCCGTCAAACGTTACGATACGCACTGCGTCTTGCGGTAGGCCGAGGGCGTCGAGCAAAGCCATCGTGGTGATGTGGCCGACCGAGCCGAAATCAACGCCGGTGCTGATCTTGCCGGGGTTCTTGCGGATATCATCGATCAGCTCGGCGGCGGTCTTCCAGGGGCGATCCTTGGGAACCAGCAGCACCGTGAAGTCGGTCCATTGCGCGTTGACGAAGGTGAAGCTGTCCAGCGTGTATTTCGCGTTGGTGACCAGGATGTTGATCGGGATGAAGGGCGTCGCCGGCGTCAGCATCACCGTGTGGCCGTCATCGGCTTGCTGGAGCAGCCAGTTGGTGCCGATCAGCCCGCCCGCGCCTGCGCGGTCGACCACCGTCATCGGCTGGCCGAGATATTTCGGCATGTATTTGGCAAACCCGCGCGCCAGCCGGTCGGCAGTGCCCCCCACATCGAATGGGACGACGATGGTGACCGGGCGGCGCGGCCAATTGTCCGCAAGTGCGGGTGCGACGGCAAGGCTTGCAAGGCTGGCGGCGAGGAGATCTCGGCGTTTCATTTGGTTCGCTCCCGCGTCAGTTTTTGATCGATTGCAGAAACCACTCGGTCGGCAATTCGTGCCCAAGCCCGCGTGCCTTCGCGAGCCGATAGGCCAGCCCGCCACAGGCGGCGAATTGGATGCCCCAATTGCCGATGGGTTTGTACTGGGTGATCTGGGCATCACTGGTTCGCCCCTCGGCCCGGCCTGTGATGACGTCGACATAGAAGGGCCAAATTCGGCCCTTGTGATGCTTTTCCATCACTGGCGGCAGACGCTTCTGTTCCTCCTTGCTGCCGCCGACGAAGGCGCTGCGGCTATGGCCGATATTGTGGCGGAACTGGCCGGATTCCGGCATGTCGAACGTCTCACTGCCCTGGCGGACAACGAGATCAAAGTGCGCATCGGCCTCGGGCGGCATCTCCAGCGGGCCGATGGCGACGACATGCATCCCCGGCTCCAGCCAATCGGCCTCAATCACCGGGATCATGCTGTCAGTGGCGGTGACCAGAATATCTGCCCCGCGCACTGCCTCGCGCGCGGTGGCGACCGGGGTGACGGGGATGCCAAGCTGCGCCGACATCTCCGCCGCGTACGCCTCGCGATTGGCTTGGCTGCGGCTGTAGACGACGACTTCCTCGATATCGCGCACGGCCACCATCGCCTCCAGCGCGGTGCGGGCCATGCCGCCGGAGCCGATCATGCCGATGCGGCGGGAATTCTTGCGCGCGAGCAGTCGGGCGCCGACGCCTGCTGCGGCTCCCACGCGCATGTGCTGTAGATGGCCGTCATTGAGGATGGCCAGCGGCTCACCATTGCCGGTGCTGAACAGGATCACCAGTCCGCAGTAGGTGCCGGGCTCGACGCAGAATTTCTTCTCCGACCAGGTGCCATCCGGGCTGCGCGGCCATGTCATGATGTCCGATTTCAGCCGCACCGCATGCACGCCCTCGGTGGCACCCTCGACAGAGCCAAAGCGGTAATAGCCGTCCTCGCGATCGCAGGGGCTGTAGGTGTCGAGCCTTGGGCGGCCCACTGAGGCTCCAGTGACGGTGCCGAGAAAGGCGCGCTCTTGCACCTCGATGCAGTCTTTGGTGGTCAACACCTGGGCGATGACGTCGTTGTTGAGCAGCAGCATGTGGCTAAGTTCCGGTGCTGGCGAGGCGGAGAAGACTGCGCACGCCGCTGCCGTCCAGGCTGTGGAATTCGAGGCAGCGCGCGATGACCATCTCTGCGGCGTCATAGGTGAGGAAGGTGGCCAGACAATCCTGCGCCTTGGTGCAGACTTCCTCGGTGGTGATCGGTGGTGCCCCCCACGAGCCGCGCGGGCGGTCGCAACGTGTGGTGATCTCCTCACCGCTGGACAATGTGACGGCGAGGTCGAGATAACGGCCTTGCGTGTAGATGCTGGGAATCTCGCGTGTGAGCTTGACCCCGATTTTGGGTAGCAGTGCCTGCATGTCGGCCAAATGCAGGCGGTCATCGGTGAAGCTCGACAGGCCGACATGCCCATCGAGGAGGGCGGCGGCGGCGGTGTATTGCAGGCTGAACTTGCCATCGAGGCCGGAGCGGGGATGAGGCCGGTCGCTGGAGGGCACATCGGCGGCGGTGATCAGCACCGACTGAATCGCATCGGGCGAGGGGATGCTTGGTCGGGCGGCCAGTGCCGCGGTGATGGCGTAGTGGGTTGAGAACTTGGCCGGGAAGATCTTGATCGCATAGCCGGGATCGACAATGCGGAAGCTCTGGCCGAATTCCAGCAAGGCGTCAGTGTCGAGCCCGCGTGGGAAGAAGGCGTTCTCGTAACTCTGCGGTCCTGCATCGAACAAGGTTAGGCTGCCGGTGAAGCCGCGACGGGTCAGCAAGGCGGCTTCCAGGCCGAGGGATGCGGCATAGGCGGTATGGGTCGCCTTGGTCATTGTGCCGAGATTGACGAACAACCCGCCGCAGCGTGAGCCTGCGATTCCGATGGCGTTGGCGAATTGGGTGGCATCGAACCCGAGCAGATGGCCTGCCGCGACGGCGGATCCAATCGGGCCGACAAAACCGGGAGGATGGAAGCGCAACTCATGCGATTCCATCCCGCGTGCCGCTTGTCGCAGCCGCCCCTGGATTTCGATGCCAAGCACGATGGCCGTCAGGATTTCAGAGCCGCTGCTGCCAAGCGCCTCGCCCAACGCAAGTGCGGAGGCCAGCGCAGGCGAGAGTGCGTGCGTGGCGGGCAGCCACATCGGCTCGAAATCGAGCACGTGCATCGCAGCGCCATTGACCAACGCCGCCTGCACCGTGCCGAGCTTTGCCTTCAGCCCGAGCAGCGAGGCATTGCTCCCGCCACCAGTGCCAGTCAGTGGATCGGCGAAATGGGCGGCGAGCAGGCGAGGGGCCTCTTCGATCTGCGCACCAGCGACGGCTACCCCGATGCCGTCGAGGCACAATTCGCGGGCAGCCTGCATCACCGCTTGCGGCAAAGCCTCGCGGCCACAGGCGACGATGCGGGCGCAGAGTTGGGCGGTGATATTGCTCATGAAGCGGCCAATTCGTGCAGCACATAGGGAAGAATGCCGCCGCTGCGCACCCAATCCGCCTCACGCAATGTGTCCACGCGGGCGTTGAGCATGACTTCGGTGGTCTCGCCATTGGCGCGATGCACTTTCATCGTCACCTGCGAGCCGGGGATCAGCGCGGTGTCGATATCCTCAATGTCGAAGGCCTCTTTGCCGGTCAGCCGCAGCGTCTTGCGGGTGACACCCTCGGGGAATTGCAGCGGGATCACGCCCATGCCGACCAGATTGGAGCGATGGATGCGCTCGAAGCTCTCGGCCACCACGGCGCGGATGCCCAGAAGTCGCGTGCCCTTCGCCGCCCAATCGCGTGACGAGCCGCAGCCGTAATTGCGACCGGCGACGACGATCACCGGGCGGCCTTCTTCCCGGTACCGCTCGGAGGCGGCGAAGATGGTGGTGATCTCACCGCTCGGGATATGGCGGGTGAACCCGCCCTCACGCCCATCGGCCAGCTCGTTGCGGATGCGCAGATGGGCGAAGGTGCCGCGCACCATCACCTCATGATTGGCACGCCTGCCGATATAGGTGCCGAACCGCTTTTCCGGCACGCCATTGCGGGCGAGGTATTGCCCGGCCTCGGTGTGGGTGGGCACCGTGGTGCCGGGCGAGATGTGGTCGGTGGTGATGTCATCACCGAGCAGCAACAGCATCCTGGCACCCCGAATCGGGGCTGCGGTGTCGTCCATCGCGTCGAGAAAGGGTGGGCGGCGGAGGAACATGCTGTCTGGGTTCCAGCTCAGCACCTGATCGGGGCTGTGCGGGATGTTCGACCATTCCGGGCCGGGATCGGCGAAGCTGTCATAGGCTTGGTGGAACAAAGACTGGTCGAGTGCGCCATCGAGGCTCGCGCGGATTTCGGCATCGCTCGGCCAGATATCGGCGAGCATGACGGGCTTGCCATGCGCATCGACGCCGAGAGGCTCACGGGTCAAATCGGGCAGGATCGAGCCCGCCAGCGTGTAGGCGACCACCAAAGGCGGCGAGGCGATGAAGGTGGCGCGCACGGCGGCGTTCAAGCGGCCGTCGAAATTGCGGTTGCTGGAGATCAGGCCGACCGAGACCAGATCCTTCTCGGTGATCTGTGCTGCGACATCATCGGCCAATGCGCCGGATCCGCTGCCACAGCTCATGCAACCAAAGCCAGCGAGCTGGAAGCCAAGTGCGTCGAGCGAATCCGACAATCCTGCTCGCGTCAGCATCGCGGGCACGGCGCGTGAGCCGGGGGAGAACGATGTCTTCACCCACGATTTCGCCTGCAGACCCTTCGCGAGTGCATTTCGGGCGAGAAGCCCGGCGGCGATCATCTGGTGATGGTTGGCGGTGTTGGTGCAGGACGCGATGGAGGCAATGACGATGTCGCCATGTTGGAGTTGACGGGCGGCCTCGGCGACGTCTGGTTTTGACGTCTCGTGCGTCCCGCGAGCGGCATAGACATCACGGAAACGCTGCGACACCTCCGACAGCGCCACCAGCGCTTCCGGGCGGGACGGGCCAGAGAGCGACGGCTGCACGCTGGAGAGATCGAATTCCAACATCGTCTCGAACACCGGCTCGACATCGCGCCAGATGCCCTGGGCACGGGCATAGCTCTCCACCAGCTGAACCTTCGCCTCCGGGCGCGCCGTGGTGCGCAGATAGCGCAGCGTCTCGGCATCAACCGGGAAGAAGCCCATCGTGGCCCCATATTCCGGGGCCATATTGGCAATCGTCGCGCGGTCCTGCAGCGAGAGATGATCCAGCGCTGGTCCGCAGAATTCCACAATCGCCGCCAGCACATCGGCTTCGCGCAAGAAGCGGGTGAGCGAGAGCACGATGTCGGTGCACATCGTTCCCACCGGCGGCTTACCGATCAGACGACAGCCGACGATGCGCGGGGTGGGCATGCCGACGGGCTGATTAAACATCGCGGTTGCCGCCTCGATCCCGCCGACACCCCAGCCGAACACACCCAGGCCGTTGACCATCGGCGTGTGGCTGTCCATTCCGACGAGGCTGTCGGGGAATGCCACCTGCTTTCCGCTCAGTTCAGCGACTGTCACCACATCGGCCAGATGCTCGATATTGACCTGATGCAGAATGCCATTGCCCGGAGGCACCACGCGCAGATTGCTGAACTGCTCCATCGCCCAGCGCACCACGCCGTAACGCTCGCGATTGCGCTCCAACTCAGCGCTGAGATTGCGGGCATAGGCATCCGAGGTGCCCGCGAAATCGACGCGCACCGAGTGGTCGATCACCAGATCGGTGCGGATCATTGGGTCCACACGCTGCGGATCAAGCCCGCGCGCGAGCATCGCATCGCGCATCGCAGCCAGGTCGATCAGCAGTGGCACGCCGGAGGAATCCGGCATCAGAACGCGGGCGGGGTGAAACGCGATCTCGCGACCCTCCAACGCCGGATCCGGCCACCGCGCGAGGGCTGCGACATCATCGGCGGTGACGACCTCGCCGTCCTCATGCCGTACGACGTTCTCCAGCAGAATTTTCATCGAGATCGGCATCCGCGCCAGATCGATCCCCAGCTTTTCCCCAAGCGCGGGCAGGCTGAAATAGGCGATGCCATTTTCCAGATGGCGCAGTGTGCCGAATGAATCCCGCATGGCCCGACTGCCCCCCGCGCTCAACGCTTGCCCACGAAGGCCTGTTCCAGCGCCTTGATCTTCTCCGCTCCCATCAACTGATTGATCTCGCCGAACGAGACCAACAGATCCGGACGATCCACCACGATCCCTTCTTCGATGGACTGTCCAAGGGCCGCCAGCGCGTTCTTCATCCCCTGAATGGCAGCTGCCGTCAGCATGCGCGGGAACGACACCGCCTTGACGCCGAGGTCTTCAAGTTGGCGGGTGGAGAGGAGAGGGGTGGTCGGGCGCTGGCGGATGCCGAAGCCCATATTGACAGTCAGCGGCTTGATCACGTTGCGCGCCACTGTGCCGATATCCTCGGCCGAGAGCAGCGCATCGGCGAACAACAGATCGGCACCTGCTTCGGCGTAGAGGTTCAAGCGGCGGATCGCTTCGCCCACGCCATAGATCGCGGTCGAATCGGTGCGCGCCTTGATGACGAAATCCTTGTCTTTCCGGGCCTCCGAGGCAGCGATGATCTTCTCCACGCCTTCCTCGGCGGAGATCACCTGCTTGCCCTCCATATGGCCGCAGCGCTTCGGCCAGACCTGATCCTCGATCATCAGACAGGCGAGCCCGGCGCGCTCGAAGCCCTGGACCGTGAAATACACGTTCATCGCATTGCCGTAGCCGGTGTCACCGTCGGCTGCGAGCGGGATGGAACTGACCGCAGCCAAGGCCGAGCAGGCGCGCAAATTCTCGGTGTAGCCCATAATGCCGACATCAGCCCAACCAAGATTGCTCTCGCTCAACCCGGCACCGGTGATGGCGGCGGTCTTGTAGCCCATCTGCTCTACCAGCTTGAGGCTGAACCCGTCATAAACGCCAGGCGCTATCATAATGCCGGGCGCGTTCATGATCGCGCGCAGTTTGGCTCCGGGCGAGCGCGTGTCGAGGGCGTCCATCATTGCCTCCTGGTTTGATCCGAACCTAGACAGCCCCTCACAAAACTGTCAACACTTCGAGCTCTCTCAATCTATAATCGAAGCCAAAACGCGATGAATGAGCGGGATTGTCAACACAGTGACGAGCTGGACCTGCCTGCCAGCAATGGCGGCACGCTGGCCGAGCAGGTCTATGATCGGTTGAGCGAGGCTATCCTGGCCGGTGAGTTGGCTCCGGGTGCCAAGATCAGCGAGCCTGCTTTGGCGCGGCAATACGGGGTGAGCCGCGGCCCGCTGCGCGAGGCGCTGCACCGGCTGCAGGAGCGCAAGCTGATCACGCGCTCGGCAAATCACGGCGCCCGCATCGTCAAGCCTTCGCCCGAGGCGCTGGCGGAACTCTTTGTCGTCCGCGAGGCGTTGGAGGGCATGGCGGCGCGGCTGGCGGCGACCAACGCGACCGCTGATGAGATCGCGCGGCTGCGCGCCTTGGTGGATCAGAATGCGATCGATGATCAAGATTTCCATTTCACCATCGCCCAATGCAGCCGCAACCCGATGCTGATCGGCCTTCTCTGTGGCGAGCTTTACTCCTTGCTCCGCCTCTATCGCGGTCTGCCCCTCGGGGTGCGGCCGCGCTCACAGCGTGCACAGATCGAGCATGAACGCATCGTCTCCGCCATCGAGGACCGCGACGCGGATCTCGCCGAGATGCAGATGCGCCGTCACATCGCGTCGGCGCGGATGCGGCGAGAGGCAGCACTTGCAAAAGACCAAGCCCAAGCCTGACGCAGACTGGCCTTTTCGTCACGGCAAACCCCATGTTAGCCTCGCCTCCAAGGCCGTGACGACATGCGGCCAAAAACAAACCGGAGGCTTCAGGATGTGTTCCCCCCTCACTCGGCTGGCCTCGGCCATCTGTCTGCTGTTCGCCGCCAACACCACGCGGGCCGACACGATCACTGTCACCCATTGGGGCGACAGCTTCTATGGCGCGCCCTACGCGGTCGCGATGGCCAAAGGCTTCTTCAAGCAGAACGGCGTGGACATCACCGGCATCCTGACCTCGCAAGGCGGCGGCACCTCTGTGCGCAACACGCTGGCCGGTGATCTGCCCTATGGCGAAGTCGCCCTCTCGGCTGCCATCGAGGCGATCAACAATGGCGTGCCGCTCAAGATCATCGGTGGTGGCGTGCAGACGGTGGCCGATATTCTTTGGGTCGCCAAGAAGGGCTCCGACATGCACTCCTTCAAGGACATCGTCGGCCACCGCGTGGGCTTCACCTCGCCCGGTTCGGTGACCAACATGATCCTTCTGATGGCGATGAAGGAAAACGGCATCGATCCGAAATCGCTCAAGATGATCCCGGTCGGCGGCGTCGGCGCCAACACCACCGCCGTGCTCAACGGCGCGGTCGACACCGCGATGTCGGGCGAGCCGGTCTGGACCGAGAACATGGCCCAGCTACAGCCGGTGTTCTGGACGAAGGACGTGATGTCGCCCGACATGATGCAGACTGTGGCCGTCACCACCGAGGATTACGCCAAGACCGGCGGGGCCACGCTCAAAGCGCTGTTGCTCGGGCGGAAGATGGGCGTGGAATATATCGAGGCACATCCCGACGAATCGGCCGAGATCGTCGCCAAGGCGTTCTCGTCCGCCAATGTTGATCTGTACAAGAAGGTCTTCCACACTTTCGTCGCCATTCATTATTGGTCGCGGGGTGAGATGCCGATCCCAGGCATGGACCGGATGGTCGAGGGGCTGGAGATCGTCGGCAAGCAGAAGGGCAAGGTCGACTGGTCCAAGGTCACCGACAAAAGCTTCCTGCCAGCGGACCTGACCAACTGATGACAACGCAAGCTCACGCCACCATGCGTGGCGTCACCCGCATCTATCCCGGCGCGCGCGGCGTGCACGCGCTGGGCCCGGTGGATCTCGACCTGATGCAAGGCGAGTTCTTCTCCGTCGTTGGCCCCTCCGGCTGCGGCAAGAGCACGTTGCTCGACGTGCTCGCCGGGCTGTCCGCGCCCTCGGCCGGTGAAATCACCTTCGAGGGCAAGCAAGTCTCCGGCGTGCCGGACGGCGTGGGAGTCGTCTTCCAGGAAGACGCGAGCTTCGCCTGGCTCACCGTGCGCGACAACGTGGC
>CAITEF010000176.1 GCA_903891315.1 uncultured Rhodospirillales bacterium
GGCGACAAACGCATCGCGCACATTTTCGTGGACAAGAAAGCGGGTGCCGGCCAGGCACACCTGGGTGGCGTTGCGGTACATCAGTGCGCCAGTTGCAGCGGCGGCATCGAGATCGGCGTCTTCCAGCACGATGAAGGGCGATTTCCCGCCCAATTCCAGGCTGCAAGGGGTCAGATTGGCGCCTGCGGCCTGGGCGATGACCCGCGCGGTCGGCACCGAGCCGGTAAACGAAATGCGCGCAGCGCGAGGGTCTGCCACCAGGGCGGCCCGGTAACCGGCCCGGTGCCCTGAACGACATTGAACACGCCCGGCGGCAGTCCGGCGGCGTCGGCGGCATCGGCGAGGATCGAACAGGTCAGCGGTGCCCATTCGGGCGGCTTGATGACAACGGTGTTACCCGATGCCAGCGCCGGTCCGGCCTTCCAAGTGGTCAGCATCAGCGGCGAATTCCACGGCGTAATGATCACGCAGACCCCGGCCGGATCGTGGCGCACATGGTGCCAGGCTTGCGCGGTCTCGATGCACCGATCCTGCAGTGTCAGTGCGGCGTCGGCAAACCAGGTTATGTTCAACATCGCGCGCGGCACGATGCCGTGCCGCATGCGCGAGAGGAGCACACCTGCATCATTCGATTCAGCGGCGCACAGCAGATCGGCGCGCTTGCCGATTTCTTGTGCGAAGCGTTGCAAATAGGGCTGGCGGCCATAGGCCCCGAGCGCGGACCAACCGGCAAACGCCCGTCTCGCCGCTGCCATGGCCTCGGCTGTCTCCTCGGCACTCCCCAGAGCTATCGCTCCGAGCGGTCGCTGATCGATCGGCGAAAACAGCTCGAACGAGGCGCTGCTGCCCACCCGGGCGCCATCAATATAATGAAGCGCCGAAATGGCCGCGCCTTCGATCGTGATAGGTGTCATCGGACGTTCTCCCGCAACGGGCTCTAGCGCGACAGATTGACCGAAAAAAACAAAACATGCTGGACGTTTTGTGACCAGGACTTGATAATAGCCGCATGGCAGCGTTGCATTTCACCCCACGCCAGTTGGACGCGTTTATCGCTGCGGCCGAGCTTTCCAATTTCACGCTTGCCGCACGTCGCCTGCATCTGACGCCGTCGGGAGTCAGCAGCCTGATCGGGGAACTAGAAGCCGCGATCGGTTTCGCCTTGTTCGACCGGACGACGCGTCGGGTGGTCCTCACGCTGGCGGGCCGCCGCTTTTTGTCATCGGCACTCGCGGTGCAACGGCAGATCGATCGCGCAGCCCAATCTGCGCTCGATATTCGCGATCTGGCGAGTGATGTTGTTCGCATTGCGGCACCGCTGACCGTCGCCGCGATGCTGCTGCCTCCGTTGATCCGCACATTTCAGCGTGCCTGGCCCAACACCTCGGTGCGGATCGTCGATACCGGCGTTGAGTGGCTCATCGACCGGGTAGCCATTGGCGATGCCGATCTTGCCATTGGGCCCGACCGGGCCGTGCCGAAGGGGATGGAGCGGCATGATCTTGACGAAAGCGCGTGGGTACTATGGCTCTATCCAGACCATCCGTTCGCGGCGAGGGCTGAAGTACGCTGGGCCGATCTCGATGCCGCAGAACTGATTGCGGCCGGGCGCGATCATGAGCACAGCGTACGCCCGATGCTGCTTGCCCGCGGTCTTGCCGAGCCGCCGATGCCAACCCAGATTGTCGACAACATTTCGACCGCACTGGGGGTTGTGGCGGGCGGTCTGGGGCTTAGTTTCTCGCCCGACTATGTGCTCCCGTTCGCACGGGCCTTCGGATTGACGATGCGGCCACTGGTTGCACCCGCCATAACCCGCCACCTCAGTCTTTATATGCCGACCGACCGCAGCCTCGGCAGGGCAGGGGCAGAGCTGAAGGTTTTTCTGGAACGTGAGGTTCCCCGTTTGATCGGTGCACTTAGGGCTCAGAACCCGCGATGATCATAGCGGCAATGCCGTCGTGTACTTCGCCTGGCGCAGCGCGAATTGCGATGAGGCGGTTGCGACCATTGGCTGCTTGAGGAGTACGCGCATCAAAAAGCGCTCGTAACTGCCGACGTCTTCGGCAACGATACGCAAAAGATAGTCCCAATCGCCCGACATCGAATAGCATTCGACGATTTCCGCGCGACTGGCCACAAACACTTCGAACGCGTGACCGATGTCTTCACCGTGATCGCGCAAGCGGACATGGCAGAATATCGTCACGTCGAGGCCGATTTTCGCCGGATCGATCAGGCGGACCGTGCCACGGAACAGGCCATACGCCTCCATCGCCTTGATCCGCCGCC
>CAITEF010000177.1 GCA_903891315.1 uncultured Rhodospirillales bacterium
CGCTCGCGATGACGCTTTGGTAGGCTGAAGGGTTTGGCGACCCTATTTCTGCGCCAATTTCGCGGCAATCGCCGCGACGGTCTGAGCCTCTACCGCGCGCAACTCGTCGAGCGACAGCGTGAGTGCTTTCTGCTGTTCCTCCAGCATGGCGATCCGGTCGCGCACCCGCGCTTGGAGCAGGCGGATCTGTTCGATCTGTGTCGGGTCCATGTCGTAGAGGTCGAGATATTCCTTGATGTCCTGCAGCGTGAAGCCAAGCGTCTTGCCGCGCATGATCAAAACCAACCGCGCCCGGTCGCGCAGCGTGTAGACCCTGGTGTTTCCGGCGCGGCGCGGCGTGATCAGGCCCTTGTCTTCGTAGAACCGAATCGCGCGGGGGGTGAGGCTCAAATCTCGTGCCAGCTGTGTGACGGTGTAGAACGGGTCGGCCCCGTTTCGCGCGGCTGAGATAGATTGTCTGTTCACAAAAGGCTTCCCTATACGTCACTCTGCGTACATGCCCAAAGATTACAACATCGCCTGACGTTGAGTCTTTCAAGCGAAAAACAGTGGCGCACTGCAAATTCATGCCGCTGCTCCGTGCAATTCACTGCTCGCCCGCGCCGCCTTGGCAAGCGCTTCCTCGACCTGCAACTCCCGCTTGGCCACCTTGCCCACCGTGGTTTTCGGCAGAACGCTGCGGAAGACGATTTCGCGGGGGATTTCAATGCGCGACACACAGGTGCCGAGATACTGCATCAGCTCCTCGGCCGTGGCGGAGGCCCCTTTCTGCAGCACCACATAGGCGCGCGGCGCCTCACCACGATACTGGTCTTCCACCCCGATCACGGCGGCTTCTGCCACCGCCGGGTGCTGATACAACGCCTCCTCCAGCACCCGCGGATAGACGTTGTAACCGCCGCAGATGATCACATCCTTCAACCGATCAACCAGCGTGAGATAGCCGTCGGCATCGATGAACCCGACATCGCCCGTGCGCAGCAAACCATCACGCAGCACGCCCTCAGTCTCATCCGGACGGTTCCAATAGCCTGCCATCACCTGGGGTCCGCGCACGCAGACCTCGCCATGCTGGCCGGTATCCAGAACAATACCTGGATTGGCCACATCGTGGATTTCAACCTTGGTCTGCGGCACCGGGCGGCCCACTGTGCCGATCCGGGTGGCTCCTGGCAGATTGAACGCAACGATGGGTGAGGATTCAGAAAGCCCGTAGCCCTCGATGATCGAGCAACCGGTGCGTTTTTCAAAGCGAGTCTGCACCTCACGCGGCATCGGAGCACCGCCTGAGATACACAGGCGAATACAGTTCAACCCGTGTTTTTCCAGATCCTTGCGCGTGGTCAACGCGGTGAACAGCGTCGGCACCGCAGGCATCACGGTGGGCTTGGTACGCCGGATGGTGGCGAGGAACTGCTTCATCTCAAAGCGCGGCAACAACACGATTTCGCCGCCGATCAACACCGGGAGCGTGAGACATGTGGTCAACGCAAATACGTGAAACAACGGCAGCACGGCCAGGAATCGCTCACTGCCATGCGAGAGTGCGATTCCGGTGACCACCAATTGTTGGCAATTCGCCACCACATTGGCATGCGTGAGAATGGCACCCTTCGGCGTCCCGGTGGTCCCACCCGTGTATTGCAGCACCGCCGGGTCGTGCAGCGGATCAACCGCATGGCGAACGGCATCGCCCTTAGAGCGCAGCAGCGTGCGGAACGGAACATGCAGAAGATCCTGCGGAATCTCGGCAATGTCGCGACGCCTTGTCAGGCGATACATCATCGCCATCGCCCGGGGCATGGCACGCGCCAGTTTACAGACAACGATCCGGCGCAGACCGCTCTCCACAGCGACCGCCTGCACCTTGCGCAGAATGCTGACCACGTCGACGGTGACCATGATCTCGGCCCCGGAATCCTTGATCTGGAAGGCGAGTTCGCGCTCGACATAAAGCGGGTTGAAATTGACCACCACGCCGCCCGCGCGCAACACGGCAAAGAAGAAGATCACCGAAAACGGTGAGTTCGGCAGGCAAAGCCCGACGCGGGTGCCCTTGGTGACACCGATATCCTGCAGGCCCTTGGCGGTCCGCTCGACCATTCGGCCAAGCTCGCCATAGCGCCATTTCCGGCCGAGAAAATCCATCGCCACGCTGGCCCCGAAGCGCTCGCACGCCTCGTCCAGCAATACGGACACCGCCATCTGGCGAATGGTGCCCGTCATGCTGGAGGTTGGGGACAGCGTGGCCATGGCGCTTGTCTTACAGCTTGATCGTCAGCGAGATGCCGAAGCTGTCGTCACTGTCGTTGTATTTGCCAACGATGGTGCCGGTGCCATTCGCCAGGCTCGCCGCGTTGTTGATGTTCGCATTGCCACCAAAAATATGTGCATAGCCGAACTCGGCACGCACCGATTTGGTTAGATCATAGCCGAAACCGACGCCGAGAATGATGCGATCCGTATCCGGAATGCGCGTGGTGCGGTTGGAGGCGGTGACCGGGGACTGGTCGTAACCAACGCCACCTTTCAGCGTCAGACGGTCGTCGATCTTGTAGTCGGCACCGACGCCGAAATAATAGGCGTTGCGCCAATTCTCATTCAGCACGGACGACGTCGTGGCCGAATTGGTGGTTACCACCACCGATTTCAGCACCGACCAATCCGTCCATTGCGCTTCGGCCATCAAACGCAGCGCCGGGGTCACCTGACGGGCGACGCCGATGGTGATGCTGTCCGGCAGGGTGAGCTTGGTGGAGGCGGTTGACGACAATGCGCTGATATTGGCGGCAATCGTCGGGCCGTAGGTCGGGATGCCAGCGATCGCGCTGGATGGCGTGAAGCTCTGCGTGCCGGTGACCGAGTGGGTGATCTGCGAGCGGTAATCAATGCCGATATTGGTCTGCGCATCGGGCTTGTAGATGGCACCGATGTTGAACCCGATGCCGGTATCAGTGCCATGCATGTCGGCCACCGTGTTGCCCACCGCATAGTAAGGGGCCAGCAACGGGCTCACATTTGCCAGGATGCTATAGGTGTTGACCGCCTGGGTCAGCCGCGCCTCGAACTCATCGATCACCGGGCCGCCACCGATGGAGAACTGGTCGTTGATCTTATACGAGGCTGCGATCGACAGGCTCACATCGGTGATCGACGACACCAGGCTCTGATAATTGCCGACCCAGCTTCCTGGGTTGGACACACGCTGGCCATAGGGTGTCATCAGCGCGATGCCGAAATTGACGCGCTCATTGACCGGGGCCACCAGCGCCAACCCGCCGGTGAGCGCGGATTGCACGACATTGTTCGCCGTGCCGGTGCGGCTGCCGAGGCCGGTGATCGAATTGGAGCCGGAGAAATTGACCGACGGGACGATTCCATTGACGTCCATCTGGAGCTGAACGCCCTGGATCTGGGACATGCCAGCCGGGTTGCCATAGACCGTGCTCGGATCGCTCGCCTCAGACACGCCGCCACTGAACGCGTGGGCCGTCTGATCGGCATCCATTTCACGCAGGGCAAAACCAGCCGCTCGTGCTGCATCGGCTTGGCCAAACACAATGACCACCGTTGCAACCGAGGCAGTCAGACGCAGCCGGTTGGAAATACGCATATTGGTCGTCCTCCTGTGCCCGATCCGTTTTCCGGATTCCGGGTATGTGATTCCCCGCGTGCGCAGGGTTCCGTTAACGTCATCTAGAATACGCACGCCATTGAACATGGCAAGGGCAAAATTGCGGATTGGTTAGATTGCCAGCAGCCGATTCAGGTTCGGCGCAATCGACTCGGCCAGCATCGCCATGCCATGCGCGGTGGGATGCAAGGCGGGCTCAGGCGGGTGCAGCAACGGGTCGTAGAACAGGCTGTGATCAACCTGCCCGGCCTTGAGGAACAAGCCCGTCACATCCTGAAAAATCACCTGCGATGGCCAGGATTTCGCCGCCAGCGCCTGATTGATTTCCGAGGTCGTCGCACTCGCCCAGGCGCTGCGGTCCGACGGCAACACGCTGAGCAGCAGAATGGCGGTTTTCGGCAGACGCTGACGGGTCTCGGCCACCACCGTCTCGATCCCAAGCACCGTGTCTTGGGCGGACCAGTGCAGGCGACCGAGATTGTTCGCCCCGATCAGGATCACCGCCGCACGCGGCGCGATCCCGGCCAGTTCCCCATTGCGCAACCGCCAGAGCAGATGGCTGGTGGCGTCCCCCTTGAAGCCGAGATTGAGTGCGTGCAGGCCACCGTAATAATGCTGCCAGACCGACTGATACTGCGCCCAGGCCTCCGGTCCGTTGCGTTCGAGATTCTCGGTGATCGAATCGCCAAGCCACACCAGTTCCGGGCGGATTCCACTCGCAAGTTCGGCGAGCTTCTGCGCATGGCGCGCTTTCCACCATGGGGTGTCGAGGCGCGAGATCGGCAAGGCGGCAAGCGGCATTGCGCGCGCGCCCCTCGCGGCAATTGCGAGGGGGGCTGCCAACAAGGCGCGGCGGCGCAGCATCAGCCCAACAGGCCCAGCCAGAGCACCGCGCCCACACCGAACACCACGCAGTAGACGCCGAATGGCCCAAGCGACCAACGGTCATTGTCGCGGAAATAGCGCATCAGGAACCAGGTTGATGCGTAGGCGACAACACCGGCCACCAAGGCAGCAACGAAAGCCAGCGTCAGCACGCCCGGCTCCAGATGCGCGCGCAGCAGCTTCGGCACTTCCAGCACGGTGGCACCGACGATCACCGGCAGCGCGATCAGGAACGAGAAATGCGCCGACGCTGCATGCGTCGTCCCGCGCAGCAGACCGCCGACGATGGTGGCACCAGAGCGTGAGATACCGGGAAACAACGCAAGGCACTGCCAGAAGCCGATGATGACAGCGTCGGTCACCGTCAGGTTTTCCAGTTCACGCGTGCCCTGCCGACCACGCAGCAACTCTGCCCCGCCCAGCATCACGCCGTTGCAGATCAGGAATCCGGCGGCGATCATCGGTGCGGAAAACAATTCGCGGAAAAATTTGTTGAACGCGAAGCCGAACACCACCGCAGGAATGGTGGCGATGACGATCAGCATCAGCAGTTTGCGATCCCGCCGCGCCGCCTCAGGACCGGCCAGCCCGATCACCCCGGTGCCCATCCGCCACCAGTCGCGCCAGAAATAGGCAAACAATGCTGTCGCCGTTCCCGCATGCAGCAATACCAGAAACGGCAAAAAGGCCTCGGATTTCTGGCTCACCTGCCAATCCAACAGGGCCGGGATCACCACGGCGTGGCCGAGGCTGGAGACCGGGAAAAGCTCGGTCGCACCCTGGATGATGGCGATCAGAATCGCCTGCAACGCGTCCATCGGTCAGACCAACTTCACGGTGAAACCGGCAGCGTCGATGGTCGCTGCCAGAATATAGGGCGGCAGCGAGGATTCGATCTCCACCGCGTGGTTCGGCAGATCGGCCACCACGGTCGCTTTGGCGTCCTGTTCCTGCACCGCACGGGTGATCGAGGCGACACAGCCCTGGCAATCCATGTCGGGGATGGTAAAGCGGGTCATCGCACACTCCTTGCTGGCCGTGGCAGGCTAAACGCTGCCCAGGCTCGCGCGTCAAGGCCGGTCATGATCCCGATCACCCGCTCCATCTCCATCTCCGAGGATGAGATCGCCGAAACCTTCGTGCGCGCCTCCGGCCCGGGCGGGCAGAACGTCAACAAGGTATCAACCGCGGTGATGCTGCGCTTTGATGTGGCCCAATCGCCCAACCTGCCCGAGCCGGTGAAACACCGCCTCGCTAGGCTGGCGGGGACCCGCATCACCAAGGAAGGCGTGCTGCTTCTCACCGCGCAGGAACATGCCAGCCAATTGCGCAACCGCGAGGCAGCTTTGGCCGCGTTGGTCGATCTGATCCGCGAGGCGACTGTCGTGCCGAAAACACGCCGGGCCACCAAGCCGACGTACGGATCACAATTGCGCAGGCTCGACGAAAAAAGCCGCCGCTCCTCGATCAAGAAGCATCGGGGTCGTCAGTCGGACGATTGATCCGCAGCTTCGGCAGCAGCGGCGTCACACAATCGGCAATCTCCTGGCCGGTCGCATCGGGCATCAGAATCGCAACCTCTTTGCCCGGCAGCATTGGAGCGATCTGATCGCGCATGGTCTCCGACTCGACCACCAGATGATCGTTCATCATCGCCGCCGCCAGCAGCAGCGCCGTTTCCACGCGCTCAATCGCGATGTCGCTGATCAGCGAGACGATTCGGCTGCGCTGCTGGTGCAGCCGCACCAGCAGCGCGTAGGACGCGGCGATCAGCGTGCCCCAGAGGAGCACGACGCGGAACCGGTTGTGGTTGCGGCGCAGTGCGTCTTCGACAGTGAAATATTCCGGCGAACCCAGCACCTGGACATCCATCGCCGCCAGCGAGGTCGCCTGGAGGCCCGTTGTCGCCGTGCTGCGTTGCGCGATGACAGCGACGCGGAAGCCGAGATCCTGGATATGGCGGATGACGCTGATCTGCAGCGCAGACTCAGGCAATTCGGCAGCGATGATCAGCACAAACGGCCGTGCATCCGGCTGCGGCGGGCGGACGCGGACACCTTCGAGATGGTCGTTCCAGCGCAGGCGGAACTGATGCAGTGCGGTGCCGCCACTGGCAGCATCGGCGCGGGCATCGAGCAGCATGTCCACTTGGACAAGCAAGAGGCGAATCGTCTCGTCCAGCTCCGGCCCATCCTTGGTGGCGGCGATTTCCGCCCACAACGTCGCCTCGAACGCCGCACGCCGCTCGGGCGATCCCATCGGGGCTGCGGGCAGGCGGATGGGTGAATTCATCAGCGGGACCTGATCGCTGCGCCGATTGACCGACACGCAATGCGGCACCAACGGGTCGAGCGGCATCGGGAAACGCAGATCAAACCCGAAATTGCCGCTGCTATAGCCGAGATCGACGAGGTCCTGCCGCCGCAGATTGGCCAGGAACACCACCGGCACATCGTCGTCGATCTGGACTTCCAGCCATGTCGGATCATCTGGTCGCATCGGATCACGCGCCCAGCCGCGCATGCCGTGCCAATCGACATGGTCGATGAAGCCTTCGAAACCGGTGGCTGCAGTTTCCGTCATTGTACCGGCCTAGAGAATTCTTCCGATCCGAACAAGCCCATGGCAAGCTTCTCCCACATGGGTGACGATAGCGCCCAGACAACAAGATGGAGGATACGACGATGCGGTTTCTGCTGCTCGTTCTGGTGTTGGGTTGGGCGCAGATCGCCCAGGCGGAGGCGGTGCTGGACCGCATCAAATCGAGCGGCGCGCTGCGCGTCGGCACCACGGGCGACTACAAACCCTTCGCCTTCCTCAACAAAGACGGCACCTATGTCGGCGCTGATATCGACATGGCGCGCAAACTCGCAGCCCAACTCGGCGTGAAGCTGGTCTTCGTGCCGACCGTCTGGGCGCAGCTCAACGCCGATTACGAGGCCGACAAATTCGACATCGCCATCGGCGGTGTCACCAATTTGCCGCCACGTGCCGCCAAGGGCCCGTTCGCCCACACCGTCTATGTCGATGGCAAGCGGCCGATCACCACCTGCGCGAATGCGGATCGCTTCACCTCCATCGACGCCATCGACAAGCCCGACGTGCGGGTTGTGGTGAACCCCGGTGCCTCCAACGAGGAATTCGCCCGCAAGAACTTCCCGCATGCCAAGCTCACCGTGCACGCCGACAACGCGACCGTCTTCGACGAGATCGCCGCCGGACGGCAGGATGTGATGGTCACTGACGGTATAGAGGTCGATCATCAGGCGGCCATCCACAAGGGTGCGCTCTGCCCAGCCAAGGTGCCGGAATCGTTCACCCATCTGGAGAAGGCCTATTGGGTGAGACCGGACAAGGATCTGCTCGCCGCAGTGAATGGTTTCGTCGATGCCGAGATGAGCAACGGCGATTGGAAAGCGATTCTCGACCATCAACTGGTGGCTCCATGACCAACGCGACGCTGCCGTTCCCGGAAGCGCTGGCCGCCAGCCTCGCCCGCCACGGTGTGCGGGTGATGTTCGGCCAGTCGATCCCCTCTGCCCTCTACCTCGCCACCCCTGAATTCGGCATCCGTCAGATTGCCTATCGCGCCGAGAACGCGGGCGGCACGATGGCGGACGGGTTTGCCCGGATCAGCGGCAAGATCGGCGTGGTGACCGCGCAGAACGGCCCAGCAGCGACCTTGCTGGTCGCCCCGCTCGCCGAGGCGCTGAAGGTCTCGGTGCCGATTCTCGCCATCGTGCAGGATGTCGCGCGCGGCAATGCGGAGCGCAACGCGTTTCAGGAACTCGACCATCTGGCGCTGTTCTCCGGTGTCACGAAATGGGTGAAGCGGATCGATCTCGCCGCGCGTATCGATGATTACGTCGACATGGCCATCACCGCCGCCACCAGCGGACGCCCCGGCCCCGCCGTGTTGCTGGTGCCGCTCGATTTGTTCGACGAGACCGTGAGTGTCACGCAGCGCGAGGCGCAGCTCGGCCATTACCCGCTCGACCGCATGGCCCCGGACCCGACGCATGTCGAACGCGCCGCCGATCTGCTGGCGAGCGCGAAACATCCGCTGGTGGTGGCGGGAGGCGGCGTGCATCTCTCGCACGCAAGTCGGGCACTGTCCCAGCTGCAGAACGCCGCGCATTTGCCGGTGGCCACCACCGTGATGGGCAAGGGTGCGGTGGGCGAGTTCCATCCGCTGTCGCTCGGCGTGATCGGCTACGTGATGGGCAAGAAGGCGCGGAGCCATCATCTGCGCCCGATTGTCGAGCGTGCCGATGTGGTGCTGCTGGTGGGCAGCCGCACCAATCAAAACGGCACCGACAGCTGGTCCATATTCCCGCCCGGCAAGATTTTCATCCATCTTGATGTCGACGGGCTGGAGATCGGCCGCAACTACGAATCCGTCCGTATGGCCGGTGACGCCAAGCTCGGGCTTGAGGCGCTGACCGCCGCCTTGGCAAAGCGCGACCTTTCAGCACTTGCCGCACGACGCCCGGCGCTGGAGGGCGAAATCTCCGATGGTCTGGCGCAGCACGCGTGCGACATCCGGCCGCTCATCACCTCCCGTCGCGCACCGATGCGCCCCGAACGGGTGATGGCCGAGATCGCCGAGGCGATGACGCCTGACACGATCATGGTCGCGGACGCCTCCTACGCCTCAATCTGGATCGCCAACGGCATTCCGGCGCAGGTGGCGGGGCAGCGCTTTCTGACCCCGCGCGGAATTGCGGGTTTGGGCTGGGGATTGCCGCTCGCCCTTGGTGCCAAGGTGGCGCAGCCGGACGCTCCGGTGATCTGTGTCGCGGGCGATGGTGGCTTCGCGCATTGCTGGGCGGAGTTGGAGACCGCACGGCGGCTCAACCTGCCAGTGGTGCTGATCGTGCTGAACAATCAGGTCCTCGGCTATCAGAAACACGCCGAATTGGCGCGTTACGGCGCACACACCGACGCGGTGCATTTCTCCCCGGTCGATCACGCGGCGATTGCGGCGGCTTGTGGCTGTATCGGGGTTCGCGTGGAGCATCCGGAGAATTTCGCCCGCGCGTTGCGCATGGCGTTGCAATCCGACCGGCTGACCCTGATCGACGTGATGACCGACCCGGATGCGCATCCGCCGATCACGGTGTTCGAGGGCAAACTTGGGCCTGGAACGCTTGGCCAGGATTGAAGCATCGGCCCGGCTTGGCTAGTCAGGGCGGATTGAACGCAAAGGCCGCACCCATGACCGACACGATTCCAGACCGGCTGTCCGCCGATCCGTCTAGCAAGTTCTACAACAAGGAGCTGCTGGAGCGCGGTATCGGTGTGCGCTTCAAGGGCGTGGACAAGAACAATGTCGAGGAATTCTGCGTCTCGGAAGGCTGGGTGCGCTTGTCGGTTGGCACCACGGTGGACCGCAAGGGCAAGCCGCTGACGATGAAGGTGACCGGGACAGTGGAGCCATATTTCCGCGACGTGGAGTGATTTTTCGCTTTTCGCTTCAGCGCAAATTATCGCTTACTCTCACCCGGGGGCATTCATCACCGGGGGTGGGAGAACTGATATGTCCGACACCGTCGAATCTCTGCTCGGCGACCTGCTCGAATGGGTGGGCAAGCATGAACGTCCCTATGACGAGGTGCTTGACGCTTGGCGCACCTCCTGCCCGCGCCTGCCAGTGTGGGAAGAGGCAACGGATCGAGGCTTCGTGCGGCATTTCCGCAAAGACCGGGACATGATGATCGGCCTCACCGATGCGGGGCGCGAATTTTTGGCAAGGCGACACTGAACAATGCGGGTTTTTATTCTCGACGACTGGAACGACACGCTGCGCGACCTCCCCTGCTTCGAAAAGCTGGATGGTCATGACGTGACGATCTTCAACGACCATGTCTCGGACGTGAACACGCTCGCCGAGCGGCTGCAGGATGCCGAGGTGCTGGTGCTGTTCCGCGAACGTACCGCCATTCGCGAGGCGCTGATCGAGCGGCTGCCCAATCTGAAGCTGATCAGCCAGCGCAGCGTCTACCCGCATATCGACATCGAAGCATGCACCCGCGCGGGCGTGGTGGTGAGTTCCGATCAGCATGCCGGAACCCCCTCCTACGCCGCCGCCGAACTGACCTTCGCGTTGCTGCTCGCCTCCGCCCGCTCGATTCCGCAGAATATGGCGGCGCTTCGGATGGGGAAATGGCAGGTCGATGTTGGCACCACGGTGCGCGGCAAGACACTCGGCATCTATGGCTACGGCCGCATCTCCCGCGCGATGGCGCAATACGCCATCGCGTTCGGGATGAAAGTGTTGGTCTGGTCGCGCGAGGCGACACGGGCGCAAGCCCAGGCCGACGGTTATGCCACGGCCCCCGACAAGGAGACCGTCTTCCGCGAGAGCGATTTCCTCACGCTGCATATGCGTCTGGTTCCCGCCACGCGCGGCATTGTGACGGCGGAAGACTTGGCGCTGATGAAGCCCACCGCCACCTTGATCAACACCTCGCGCGCCGGACTGATCGTGCCGGGTGCGCTGGAAGAGGCGCTGCGCGCCGGGCGTCCGGGCTTTGCGGCGGTGGACGTGTTTGAGATCGAACCGCTTCCGGCGGAGGGTCATCCACTGCTCGACATGCCCAACGTCGTCTGCACGCCGCATATCGGCTACGTGACGAAGGAAGAATACAACATCCAGTTCAACGACATCTTCGATCAGGTGGTGGCGTTTGCCGCTGGCAACCCAATCAATGTCGTGAACCCGGATGTGCTGAAGAAGTGGTCATCGTAGGGCGGAAGAGCGAAGCGTCATCCGCCCTACGTAGTGAACTTAGCCCCGCCCGATAAACGGCATCTTCGTTGCCATCACCGTGACGAATTGCACATTGGTGTCCAGCGGCATGCCCGCCATGAACACCACCGTCTCGCCGACCTTGGCCGAATCAAAGCGCGGCTCGATCATCATCGACCCGTTGGCCTGCGGCACGCCCTCGCCTTTGACCATCCGATCCGTCATCGGGGTGGCCGCGTTGCCGATATCGATCTGGCCACAGGCGATGTCGTATTTGCGGCCATCAAGTGAGATCGACTTGGTCAGACCGGTCACCGCGTGCTTTGTCGCCGTATAAGGTGCCGAACCCGGACGCGGCGCGTGGGCCGAGATCGAGCCATTGTTGATGATCCGCCCGCCCTGCGGCGTCTGATCGCGCATGATCCGATAGGCCCCACGTGCCACCAGGAACATGCCGTTGAGGTTGACATTCACCACGCCAAACCACTGATCGTCGGTCAGATCGCCGAAATTCGTGGCCGGCGTGCCACCGCCCGCATTGTTGAACAACACATCGAGACGACCATGATCGGCCTTGATGGTCTCGAACAATGCTGTCACCGCCGCCTTGTCGCTGACATCGGTGGGCACCGCATGCATCTTGGCACCCGGCGCCTGCGCGATCGTGTCAGCCAGCGCATCGGCACGACGTCCGGCCAGCACGACAGTGTAGCCCGCATTGCCCAGAGCGAGAGCCGCCGCACGGCCAACCCCGCTGCCCGCGCCGGTGACCAGGGCAACTTTGCCGTTGTGGATCATGATTATTCTCTCCCTCGAAAAATCCGCCGTCAGACTATTTGATAACGATCCCACGCGCCACCTGGGCGGTGCAGGCGAAGTTGCGCTCACCGTCTGGCTGGCCCGCGCAATAGGCATCCATCACCGCCGACCGCAAACGATCAAGGGCTGCCGGATCAAGGCTGGTGGCGTATTTGCCGAGTGTTCCATCGCCAGCAGCAATCGGGGACCAGTAATCTTCGAAATTCTCGAAATCCATCGTGATCGTGGTGATCGATTCGGTGATCTCCTGCAGCCCAACCGCCTGCATGCCGCGGGTGATATCGCCTTTGCCCGTCATCGGACGGAAGCAATTGGCGTTGCGCGCGGTCGCCGCCACCGGGTCGAGCAGGGCTGCGATATCCCAGAACATCCGCTGATCCGAGCGGCCGCCATAGGAATTCCACACCGCCGCTGTCACCACACCGCCCGGCTTGGTGATCCGGCGCATCTCCGATAGCGCCTTGACCGGGTCGGGGACGAATTGCAGCACGAGTTGCGAGAGTGCGGCATCGAATTCGTTGTCCGCATAGGGCATCGCAGCCGCGTCACCCTGGCGGACATCCAGCCTTGGATCGCTGCTCGCCTCACGCGCGGCGGCAACGAACGCATCTGACGCGTCGATGCCGAAGACGTGCTCGAATTGCGGGTTCTTTGCCAGTTCAAACAACAGGCTGCCGGTGCCGCAGCCGACATCAATCACCGCCTTGGCGTCGCCGAGATTGGCGTAGGCGACAATACCGGGGGCCATTCTGCGGCTCCAACGGCCCATGCTGCGTTCATAGCCCGCTGCCGAGCGGGCGTTGAACTTCGAGATCGGTTCAGCTGCCATGACGGCTCGCCATCTGCGGGATGAACATGTCCGACCATTTCTCGGGCACGCTCTTGATCGTGCCGATCTGACCGAGGAACTTGGCGTATTGCATCACGCCTTCGGGGTCGGTGGCGAATGAGTTCTCGGGATCGTTGAGAAGCTCCATCACGTCCTCTTTCTTGATCGCGATGCCGCAGGTGCGGATATACGATTCTGCGGCGGCGTTTTTGTCGGCAGCCACGCTTTCGCTCGCCTCGTCCATCGCGGCCAGGAAGGCCTCCATGATCCGCGGGTTGGCGTCAGCGAAGCGTTTGGCGGCGTAGACGACGTCAATGGTGATCGCACCCAAAATGTCGCGCGTCGAGAACACTTTGTGGATATTCGGGTAGGTCGCCTCGCGAATATTGAACGGCGGCGAGGCGACGTGGCCGGTGATCTCGGTTTTGCCGGACACCAGGGCCGCCATCGCTTCCGGATGCGGCAGCCCCACGGTCAGCGGGTCGAGCTTGGCGAAATTCTCCAGCCCGAACTCCTTCGCCGCCGCCATTTCCAGCACCACGGCGGCGAAGCTGCTCTTGATGCCGGGCACGGCAATCTTGTCGTTCGGCCCGAAATCCCGCAGCGACTTGATGTTGGGCTTGTTGGTGTTGAGCCAAACCGCCCCCTTGCCGAGACCCGCCACACCGATGACGGCCGATTTCGGCGAGTTCAACGCCTTGGACCACAGCGTGATGAAGCCCGGCGCTCCCAGCGAAGCGATATCGAGTGCACCCGCCAGCATCGCGTCGTTGATCACATTGCCACCGTCGATGATTTTCCATTCCACATTGAGCTTCCCAAGCCCCATGCGCTCCGCATGCTTTTCCAGCAATTTGCGGTCCTGGATGATCATCATCTGCAGGTAATGGATGGCAAAGCCGTGCGAGAGGCGAACGGTGCTCGCTTCCGCATGGGCGCGGCCGATCAAGGCGGGTGTGGCCAGCACAGCCGATGTCGCCAGGACGGCGCGGCGGGTGAGCACGCTCGTGGATTTTCGCATGATGTTTCCTCCGACCAGGGTCGATTTTTGCCGCGGGATTAGGCGCGCGTGGTGGGAGTGGGTCAAGCGGTGTGGTGCCGTCACCGCCCCTCTTCCGTCATTGCGAGGCGTGCAACGACGAAGCAACCCAGGAGGGCCGCCAAATGATTCCTGGGTTGCTTCGCTGCGCTCGCAATGACGAACAGGGGTTTCGTCGGCAGCACTGAATTCGGCTATGCTCCCACCATGACCG
>CAITEF010000178.1 GCA_903891315.1 uncultured Rhodospirillales bacterium
CCAGCGCGTCAACCCGCGCCATTGCCGCGTCGTCGCCCTTCCGGCCCCGTCGGATCGCGAGAAGACGCAATGGTATTTCCAGCGCTACGTGCCGCATCTGCCCGCCGCCGGTGAAATGGTTCTGTTCGACCGCAGCTGGTACAACCGTGCCGGCGTTGAGCGGGTGATGGGCTTTGCCGATGAGCAGCAGGTCGAGGATTTCTTCCGCGACGTGCCGGAGTTTGAGCGCATGCTGGTCCGCTCCGGCATCATCGTGGTGAAATACTGGTTCTCGATCACCGACGAGGAGCAGCAATTCCGCTTCCTGATGCGCATCCACGACCCGATCAAGCAGTGGAAGCTCTCACCGATGGATCTGCAATCGCGTGTGCGCTGGGAGGCCTACACCAAGGCGAAGGAAGACATGTTGCTGCGCACCCATATTCCGGAAGCGCCGTGGCACATCGTCGAAGGCAACGACAAAAAGCGCGCGCGCCTGAACTGCATCTCGCATCTGCTCTCGCTGGTGTCCTACGAAGAAGTGCCGCACGAGACCGTGGTTCTGCCCGAGCGCGTCTACAACCCGAACTATGAGCGCGCCGCTTTGCCGCCGGAGTTCTTCGTGCCGGATGTCTGCGGCTCGAAATAGGCCGCGATGCCGAAGCGTCTGAAAGCCTTCCTGTGCGGCACCATAGCGTGCAGCGCGGGAAGGCTTTCTCGTGTTATGCTGGCTTTCTTGGGCGATTGAGAGGGAAGTGATGTTTTCCGAAGGACAGAGGGTTTGGCATCGCGCCAATCATCGCAGCGGCATCGTGCAGGAAGTCGACGGACGTCGCGTCTATCTCGTGCAGGATAACGGCGTCGAACTCGATTTCGACGCAGGCGACCTCACTTCCACCCCGCCTGAGGGAGAAGCGGCCGCGGCACCGGCCAAGCTGATGGAACGCGGCGCTGTGGCGAGCCCGTCCAGCCAGGCCGTCCCGGTCCGGAAATTGACCGCGCGCGACATCACGCCCGAGCATGAACGCGTCCTCGCCTCAGTTCCGGTCCGCACGCTCCAGGCCATCGCGGCACTGCACGACCGTCGGCCAAAGGGCGGCAAGTTCGGCACGCTCGACGTCGCGGGGAAGCTCAACGCCATCGAAGAGATCACCAACGTCCCCTACCGCACGATGCGCCAGCATCTCGGCAGCCCCGGCGAGATGGGGCTGCTGATGGGCAAGGGGATCGCGGACCGGCGGGACCAGACATAAGGCGGCGGTGCGCCGCACCCACGCCTATTTCAAGCTGATCAAATCCGACCGGCTGAGCGTGGATGCATTCGGCTTCAGCGGCGTGTTGGTCGGATTGCCGCTGAGTTGCGTCAGGATCTGATACCGACCAATCGCCACATCCCAATCTTTCGGACCATAGGACGTGTCGATGGGGACAACCACCGTGTAGCCGCGCAGAGTGGCACCCACCGATGTGTAAGAAACCGCCCCGTTGATGCGCCAGCCGGTGAGGATGATGTGGGTCACACCGCGCGCCTTGAGCTTCGCGTCGAGGTCGCTGCCATAGAATTTGTCCTGCGCCAACGGGCTCAGGACAACGTCCGCGGGCTCTGGGGCCACGTCTGGCAGGATCGTGGCGTTGGAGCCTGGGCGAGAATACGCGACCAGCATCCCTTGTTTGCGGGCCTCGGCCAGCAGAGTGCGGATATGCGGGACCATCTCGTTCACGCAGATCGCTTGCGGCTTGCAGGTGACATCGGTGATGTCGAGCACGAGGAGGGCCGTGGTCTTGGGGTTCAGCGTGACGGGCACCGGCTCCGGCGATTGCGGCATTTGCACCGTCATCATCGCGGGGGACTGTGCTGCGGCTGAGCCCATGTGGGCGATCAGGACGAGAAACCCTGTGACCAAGCCCAAGCCTGCGGTGATCTGCTTCATTGGTCTGAACTTCCCAGAATCTGTTGCTGTCCAATCGACATGGTGATGCGGGCTACGGAATGGCGACTTATACCAAAGGCGGCGATTACCACCCCGCCACACCCCGCGGCACGGCAAACGGCGACTTCTCCCGCCGCAAATACGCACCCGCCCCCTTCACACCCGTAACCTTCCCCTCCTCGCAAGCCACCTCGCCGCGCAGGATCGTCATCACCGGCCATCCCGTCACCGCCATCCCCTCATAGGGCGTGTAATCCGATCCATGATGCAGAATATCCTGGCGGATCACCTCCCGCCGCCCGGCATCCCACAGCAGCAGATCCGCATCGAACCCCACGCCAATGCCGCCCTTGCGCGGATATAGCCCATACATCTTGGCGTGGTTGGTGGATGTCAGCGCCACGAACTGGTTCACCGTGATCCGCCCCTCCGTCACCCCCTTCTGGAACAAGATCGGCAGCCGCGTCTCCACGCCCGGAATCCCATTTGGCACATAGCGGAACGAGGTCTTGCCCTTCGGGTTCAACTTGCCCTCCACGCTGTCATACTTGAACGGGCAATGGTCGGACGAGAATGTCTGGAACACGCCGCCCCTGATCCCCTCCCAGATCGCCTCCCAGGAATCATGATCGCGCGGCGGCGGGGAGCACACGTATTTCGCGCCGCTCTCGTCGAAATTGAACCCCTTCATGTCGTCTTCGGTGAGTGCGATATATTGCGGGCAGGTCTCGCCGTAGACTTTCAACCCGCGCTGCTGCGCCCAGCGGATCTGCTCCATCGCCTCACGCCCCGAGACATGGACGATCATGATCGGCACATCCACCAGCTCACCATGAGAGATCGCCCGATGCGCCGCCTCGCGCTCGACGATCTGCGGGCGGGAGATGCCGTGGTAATACGGCGCGATCTTGCCCGCCTCTTCGAGCTTGCGTGTCATGTATTTGATCGAATCATAGCCCTCGCAATGCACCATCACCAACGCCCCGGTGCCGCGCGCGCAATCGAACACATCGAGCAATTCGCGGTCGTTCAGCACCATGTCGTCATAGGTCATGAACACTTTGAACGAGGTGTAGCCATCCTCCACCAAGGCGGGCAGTTCCTGGCCCAGCACCGAGGGGGAGGGGTCGGTGATGATCAAATGGAAGGAATGATCGGCGTAGCACTGCCCATCCGCCTTGCGATGATAATCCTCAACAATCGCGCGCAGAGACTCACCACGCGGCTGCACCGCAAACGGCAGGATTGTCGTGTTGCCGCCCGCAATCGCCGAGCGGGTGCCGCTCTCGAAATCATCGGCCATCGTGATGCCGGGGCCAGAAGCCTGCGAGAGATGCACATGGCTGTCGATCCCGCCCGGCATGACCAGCAGCCCAGAGGCGTCGATGATCTTATCGCCCGAGGTCAGCGCATCCGAGATCGAGGCGATCTTGCCCGCGCGGATGCCAATATCGGCGCGATAAGTGTCCGACGCCGTGACAATGGTGCCGCCGCGCACGATCAGATCGAAATCAGCCATGTCAGTCTCCGCGTTTCAAAAACCAGCAAACACAACGCAAACGCTATGCCGGGCAGAGGTTCTGCCGGATCACGACAAGGTCCGCCGCACCGCATCGCGCCATTTCGCATACAGCGCATCCGCCGCCGCGCGATCCGCACTCGGCTCGAACCGCCGCTCCAACGCCCAACGCGTGCCGAACGCCTCGGGCTGCGGGCACAGCCCCGACTGCAACCCCGCCAGATACGCCGCGCCCAGCGCCGTCGTCTCCAGCACTTTCGGTCGGTCCACCGGCGCGTGGAGCTGATCGGCGAGCGTTTGCATCGTCCAATCACTCACCACCATGCCGCCATCCACCCGCAGCACGGGTGGTGCCGCATCCGGCCAATCCGCCTGCATCGCCCCAATCAGATCCCGCGTCTGAAACGCGACCGACTGCAGCGTGGCCGCCGCGAGTTCCGCCGGTCCCGAATTGCGCGTCAGCCCAAAGATCGCCCCACGCGCCTCCGCGTCCCAATAAGGTGCCCCTAGCCCGGTGAAAGCAGGCACCAGAATCACCGCTTGATTTGCATCGGCCTGCCGCGCCAGCACCTCCGCCTGATCGGCCGATGGGATCATCCGCAGCCCATCGCGCAACCACTGCACCGCCGCCCCGGCGACAAAGATCGCCCCCTCCAGCGCATAATGCCGCTCACCGCCCAATTGATAGGCAATCGTGGTGAGCAAGCGATTGCGGGAGGCAACCGCTGTTGTGCCGGTGTTGAGCAGCAGGAAGCAGCCCGTCCCGTAGGTCGATTTCACCATCCCTGGTGCAAAACACGCCTGCCCAATCGTCGCCGCCTGCTGATCGCCCGCGATGCCACGGATCGGGATCGCCGCCCCCAGCACGCCCGGATCGGTCACTCCGAACTCCGCAGCACAATCCCGCATCTCCGGCAGCATCGCGCGCGGCACGCGGAACAAGCGGAGAAGCTCGTCATCCCATTGCCCGTTATGGATATTGAGCAACGCCGTCCGGCTCGCATTCGTCGCGTCCGTCGCATGCACACGCCCAGCCGTCAGTCGCCAGAGCAGCCAGCAATCCACCGTCCCGAACGCCAGATGCCCGGCCTCGGCCTCCGCCCGCGCACCCGGCACATGGTCCAGAATCCAGGCAATCTTGGTCGCCGAGAAATATGGATCGAGCAGCAACCCGGTCTTGCTCGACACCATCGCCTCATGCCCCGCCTCGCGCAGCGCAGCACAGATCGACGCCGTCCGGCGGTCCTGCCAGACAATGGCGCGATGGATCGCCTGCCCGGTGCGGCGGTCCCAGACAATGGTGGTTTCACGCTGATTGGTGATGCCGATGGCGGCGATCTGGCCGGGATGGGCTTCGATGGTCTCGCGCAGCACTTCGGCCGAGTGGCGGAAGATATCCTCCGCATCGTGCTCCACCCACCCCGAGGTCGGGAAATGCTGCGGCAAATCCCGCCTGGCGGTGGAGAGCGGTGTCAGATCCGGCGTCGAAAACGCAATCGCGCGGGTGGAAGTGGTGCCCTGGTCAAGGGCAATGACGATAGAATTGTTCTGCATGGCTGGCCCGGAGTTTCTCCCAGTGCCAGCCTCGCATCACAGCATCGCCGGGTCCAGCACCACCCGGTTGCGACCGCGCGCTTTGGCGGCATACAGCGCGATATCGGCGCGCAACAGTGCCTGCTGCGTGGTCTGCGAGCCCGGCGAGAGCATCGCCACACCCACCGAGGCGGTGATCTTGGCCACGTCCCCGGAGGCGGGCAGGCGCAGATCGGCAATTGCCTGACGCAGCCGGTCCGCCACTTTCGCCGCAACCGTGCCCGGCATTTCCGGCAGCATAATGACGAATTCCTCGCCTCCGGTGCGGCCGATCACGTCGCAGTTGCGCAGATTGTCGCGGCAGGCATCCACCACGGCGCGCAGCATCGAGTCGCCGGTGGCGTGGCCGAACTGCTCGTTGATCACCTTGAAATGGTCGAGATCGACGGCCACCAAGGTCAGCGCGAAACCGGCACGCTGGCAGCGGATGCGCTCGGCTTCCACACGCTGCTCGAAGCCACGCTTGGTCAACGCCCCGGTCAGGCTGTCAGTGAGCGACATCTGGCGCAGTTCCATCTCGTTGACCACCATGCGCGCCAGATCGGAGAGCATCGAAATCTGTTCGGCCGACGGCGTGCGTGGCGATGTGTCGACGGTGCAGAGTGTGCCCAGCGTCGCACCGTCCCGGGTGCGCAGTGGCACGCCGAGATAGAAGCGCAGCTTCGGGCCGCCACTGACCATCGGGTCCTTATCGAAGCGCACATCGGCCTGCGCGTCGCAGACCACCATCGGCGCGTCGGAGGCCACCGCGTATTGGCAGAATGGCAGGCTCTGACCAGCACCCAGCGTCTCGACGCCCGGACCGGAGGCCAGCTGCGGATGGCCGCTGTCCTGGATCAGCGAGATCATCGCCATCTTGGTTTGCATCACAGTGGAGGCCAGCCGCGTGATGCGGTCGAACGCTGAACTGTCGCCTCCATCAGCGCCCGGAATGGCCGTCTTGTATGCCAGTTCCATCGCTTCTTTGCCCATAACCCGAACTCCCGGCTGCTTCCCTGTCGGCCACCACTCAGCGTGGCACAACATTTCTTTACGTATGAAGCCGATGCACGGGGTGTCGCACAACATCTTTAAAATACATAAATTAACAAAACTTTTTGGACTCTCGCAGTCGTGAGAATGGCGATCACGGCTGCGAGAGAATCGGCGAGTAATATTCGGTCAAGCAAACAATTCGCCAAGAAATCTCACGTGGCTGTGAATTCCATGCTTGAAACAAGCGACTTCGAACTTCTCATTCGGGCTATGGGGTTTGTCATCGGCCAATCCGAAGCCCATCATCAGGCTATCGATTCCCAGGACTCGGCGAAATCCCTCGACAACTGGGATCGAGCCTCCGCAGCCGATCAGGGCAGGTTTGCGATTGAATTCTGCCTGCAATGCGCGCGTCGCAGCAGCGACGAAGCGGTTTTCGGTGTCGATGGCCAGCCCAGGGGCTGCGGCATGCTCGATAAAGCTCAGCTTGGCGTCGGCGGGCACCTGCTCGGCCATGAAGCGGCGGAATCCTGCCATGATATACGCCGGGTCCTGACCGGGGACGAGTCGGAACGAGATTTTCGCGGCGGCCTCGGCGGCAATCACCGTCTTGCTGCCCGGCCCCTGATAGCCACCCCAGATGCCGTTGATATCCGCCGTCGGACGCGCCCACAGGCGTTCCAGAGCCGAGCGATCCTTCTCTCCAACCGGCACCGAGAGGCCAATATCGGCGAGAAAATCATGTTCGCTGAAGCCGAGTTTCTGCCATGTGGCTTTTTGCGACTCTGAGACATCGTCCACGCCGTCATAGAATCCCGGAATCCGCACACGCCCGTTCTCATCATGGATCTGGCCGAGTGCTCTGGTCAGCGCGTTGATCGAATTCAGCGCCGAGCCGCCATACATGCCCGAGTGCAGATCACGGGACGAGCCTTTGAGATGCACCTCCATATAAGCCATGCCACGCACCGAGGCGGTCAGCGCCGGGGTGTC
>CAITEF010000179.1 GCA_903891315.1 uncultured Rhodospirillales bacterium
CCTCGAACAGGACGCCGGCCTCGAGGCGCAGATCCGCGACCTGAACGCCGCCGGGTGCGGCAAGGTGTTCCAGGAGAAGGTGAGCTCGATCGCCACCCGCGCCCAGTTCACCGCCTGCCTTGAATTCCTACGCGAAGGGGACGCGCTGGTTGTCACCAAGCCCGACCGCCTGGCACGCAACACGGCCGAGCTGCTCGGCATCGTGGAAGAACTGACGGCCCGCAGCGTCGGCGTCCTGATCCTCTCCATGGGCGGTGAGCGCCTCGACACCCGCAACCCCACCGCCAAGCTCATGCTGACCATCCTGGCCGGCGTGGCGACCTGGGAGCGGGAGATCATGAAGGAGCGCCAGGCCGAGGGCATCGCCAAGGCCAAGGCCGATGGCAAGTACGCCGGGCGCAAGGCATCGATCGATCCCGCCACGCTCGCCAGCCTGCGGGCTCAGGGCCTTGGCCCCGCGGCCATCGCTCGCCATCTCGGCATCGCCCGCAGCTCGGTCTATCGCCTCACCGAAACCGGCGTCGACTGACCGGCGCGAGCCGCGCGCTGCCTGGGGACAGAATGCCCCGACACCTAGGCTGCACCGCTGCAACCCTCTCCGTCGATCCGTCGCACGCGTCGATGGGCCATAAACAATCATTAATCGTTCGATATCGAACGATTAATGATGGACTGTCGGATGCCAGCGGCGTCACCAGTTCCTGTCACCAGTTCCAAAACATGCCGGTGACAGCCAAAACGCCAAGAATGCGATTATTCACAATGACTTAGGCCGGTTCCGGCACCATTTGTCACCACTTGGCACCAGTTCCCGCCCATTGTAGCCGCTTATAAACATTCCCGTATCCTGACGCATAACCCTTCTTTTTATTGGTGACACTGGTGACACTGGTGACACTGATAGCTAACCCCTTGGCCCGCCACGGATTTCCGTGTCACCAGATCGCTTCTGATTGTTGGTGACATGCAGCCGCAATCCGGTGACAGGAGACCGGGCGCCTTCTCGAATAGGGGTGGTGAGGGGACGGATCGGCCGCGCGGGCGGTGGCAAGACAGCCGGTGGCGTGGCCCGGTCAGCGCAGCGGGATATTGCTCTGCTGCGGCGCCTGGTGCGTGGTCTTGTTAGGGTTGAGGCGGATACCCTCATACTCCCAGTGACGCAGAACACCGTCGCGCTTCTGCACCCGCCTCACATGCGGACAGACGGCGCGCAGCTCGCGGCCGAGGGCTCCATTGGTGACATGGCGCCTGGACCCTTGGTCGGTCAGCCAAAGGACATACGCCGCCCGCAATGCCGCCGGGTCGCATGAATTTTCCGGCCCTTCGTCGCAGCATTCCGAGACAAATGCCTTCAGGTCCGACCCCGTGTCGGTCATGACCTGCACGATATCCGAGGCGCTATCCGGTGACGCGAAGCGCCCCGTTTCCACCAGGTCCCGCAAGCCGCCGATCGCCCAGCGCAGAATGCCCGGCAGCTCGGCCATCAACGCCTCCTTCAGCCCACCATCTTCTCGGCCGGCATAGCTCTCCGTCATGCGTAGAACGAGCATGCGGGAGGCGAAAGCGCCGGAGGTATCCTCCAATGGCGGGATCTCATTGGACATGATCACCAGCCTGGCGCTCAGGGTCCCAAGATAGGACGGCAAAAATTTTCGCTCGATCGCGGGATTGTCGCCGCCGGAGACCGTGAGGATACGCTCGACAATTTCGGACCTGTCCGCCCGATCGCCGAGCCTCGCATCCGAGACCAGGGCCAGCGTCTTGCCCACCAGGGGCTCGAGGCCGAAGGGCCGGCCGAGAGAACTCAAACCCGGCCGCACCACATTCCGCTCGCCCACCAACGCCGACATGACCGCGCCCAGCGTGCCCTTGCCGGAGCGCTTCGGTCCGATGACGAAAAGCACGCTATGCAGATCCGTCCTGCCGGACAGCAGATAACCCATCCACTGGCGCAGGCACCGGACGGCCTGGCCGTCGTTCGGCCAGATGTCTTCGGTCAGGAATTTGAGCCAGCGCGCGGGTACGGGGGGCTCGTCCATCCACCGGATCGGCGTGGCGTGCGTCACGAAATACCGCGGGCTCGGGGGCGAGAGAACCAAACCGCCGATTTCCAGATGCCCATTGCCGACAGGCACCATAAAAATGCTCGTTGGCGGCTTGGAGCCGAACAGCTTTCCAGATTGTGGATCGAGCACCAGGTTGCACGGCGGCTCGATATCGGCAGCCAGGGGCGACGCGGAGCGCAGTGCGTCGATGACATGCGTCACTCGTTCCCGGTTGGCCTTGAACGGCATCAGATCATCCGAGCGCGAGCGCTCCTTTGCCGCAGCCAGCCAGGGATACAGACCATCCCGCAATCCCTGCTCAGACAATGGCTGCCACCCGCCCTCAGCTTCCCAGCGCCAGAAGCCATCGCGCCAGTAGCACAGGGTGCGGAGGTTGTCGGACCTGCATTCGTGAAGGAGATAGGAATTTGCGATAGCCCAGGGGTTCCGCGGGTCGAGCTCGATCTCGAGCTGGCGCACCCCATTACCTCCACCGAGATGCTTCGCGTTCACGATCGCCGCCCGCAGACCGCGCTTGGCGTTGGCCTTCGTGCGCCCGTTGTTACCGCCAGGAGCATCAGTCGTTTCCAAGCGGAAATTCCTTCATTCAGGCGAAGATGGTTTCGGAATGACCTATGATCTACCCGAGACCGACAAGCCCGGTTGCCGTGGTGCCAGTGGCATTCACGCCTTGGAAGGCCACCCGCAACAGGGTGCCGGCCGGCAACGCGGTATAGAGCACCGGCGTCGTGCTGTTGCGCGGGCAGAGCGTCACATTGCCAGCCACACCGACAAACAAAGCCATAAACGGACCTATGGCCGCATTGTCAGCAGGAGTGATGCTTATCTGCGTTTCATAGATTTCACTGACCTTTGCCCCCATCGCGTTCGCTGGAATCGCGTACACCATCTCAGGCGGCCCGGATCGTTGCGACAACCGTTTCGGTCTGTGGCGCGGGCCAAAGGCCGAGGGTATTTGTCCCCGTCGTCGTGACTCTAAAGAAGCCCGAGTTCAAACCCTGGCTTTCGATCAACACATCATCGTTGAAA
>CAITEF010000180.1 GCA_903891315.1 uncultured Rhodospirillales bacterium
CGGCGAACTGGTCGGCCACACGTTGTGCATCGTCCATCATCTCGACATGGGCGGGCGAATGTCCACTCTCGCCTCGCAGGACGTGTTCGAGGAAGGGCTAAAAATCCCGATCCTGAAACTGGTCAATCGCGGCGAGATGGACCGCACGATCATCGAATTCATCCGCGCCAATGTCCGCGTGCCGGAGAAAGTGCTCGGCGATCTGCGCGCGCAGCTCGTCGCCAACCATGTCTGCACGCGTGGTCTGATCCGGATGCTGGAAGAATACCGGCTCGACGGGATGGAGGCCCTGGCGCTGGAGATCATCACGCGCACCGAGAACAGTCTGCGCCGCCAGATCAGTGCATTGCCGGATGGCAGCTATCGTAACGACGTCACTTTGCCGAAATTCCCAGGCATCGACGACGTTGTCTCCATCGCCTGCGAGGTGACGGTGGCGGGAGATGAGGTCACCATCGACTACACCGGCTCGTCTGGCGTGGTACGGGCCGCGATCAACTGCTCGACCAATATGACGCGCTCTTACACCGCCTATCCGATCAAGCTCGCCCTTGATCCGCGCGTGCCGAACAACGAAGGCGGGCTGCGGCCGATCAAGGTGATCGCCCCCGTCGACACCATCGTCAATTCCCGCCCGCCCGCCGCCACCTGGGGGCGGACGATGATCTCGCATCTGTTCCCCGAGATCGTCTTCGGCGCGATGCAGGCGATCATGCCGGACCGCATTCTGGCGGCCTGCGGTGGCTCACCGGCCAACGAGGTTTATCTGCACGGCAAACATGCCGATGGCCGCTCCTTCATGGCGATCTCATCGCATTCAGGTGGCTTCGGGGCGTCGGCGCGCAGTGACGGCTACGCCACGCTCTGCTTCCCCAACAACACCCGCAACATCCCCATCGAGGTCACCGAGAACGAGGCGCGGATGTATTACATCCGCAAGGAGTTGATGCCGAATTCCGGTGGCCCCGGCACCCAACGCGGCGGACTCGGCCAGGATGTCGAATTCGTCGTCATCGACGGCGGTGCGCCGAATGCGCACGGGATGGAGGCCTCGATACGGTTGTCGGGCCGGAAAGAAGACGGCGCTTTCCCGGTCTTCGGCCGTCTCGGCGGCAAGAATGGGCGCGGCTACGGAATGTGGCGCAACGGTGCTGAGATCGAGCACGGCGTCACCCGCATGCTCTCACCGGGCGAGCATATGCGCTTCCTGATCTCCGGCGGTGGCGGCTATGGCGATCCGCTGGAACGGGACCCAGCACGCGTGTTGGCCGACGTGATCGCGGGCTATGTCACCATCGACGGCGCGCATGACGATTACGCCGTGGTGATCGCCAACGAGGCTGTCGATCAGGCCGCCACTGCGGCCCTGCGCGCCTCCCGCCGCATGCCGGCCGAGTAAGATGGCGGAACCGACAACCGCAAGATCCTGGACCGCCTGGCTGCTCGCAGCCCCCGCCATCGCTTACCTGACCGCCTTCACCCTGATCCCGGTCGGCCTTCTGCTGACAGTATCCTTCTGGAAATCCGGCATTTACGGCACCACGCCCGATTTCAACTTCGGCAATTACGTCCGCGCTTTGGCTGTCCCGCTCTACCGCGACCAGTTGATCAAGACGATCCGCATCGCACTGACCACCACCGCCATCTCCTTCCTGATCTCCTACCCCGCCGCGCTTTATATCTCCGGCCTCAAAGGCCGCCTGAAATCCATGCTGGTGGTTCTGCTATTCCTGCCGTTCTGGACCAGCTTCGTCGTGCGCACCTTCCTATGGCTGCCGATCCTGGGCCGCACCGGGCTGATCAACCAATCGCTGATTTGGCTTGGCCTGATCGATCAACCCCTCGAATTCCTGCTCTACAACGAGGGCGCGGTGCTGGTGGGGCTGGTCTATGTCTTCACCCTGTTCATGACGTTGCCGATCTATCTCAGCCTCGATAAGATCGACCCCGCCTTGCACGAGGCCGCAAACGATCTCGGCGCGCCACCGCTGCAAGCCTTCTGGCGGGTGACGCTGCCGTTGAGCAGGCCCGGGATCGTCTCCGGTTCGATCATGGTGTTTCTGATGTCGATCGGCTCCTACGTCACGCCACAACTGCTCGGCGGGCCGTCTGGCAACATGTATGGCAATGTGATCGCCAGCCAGTTCCTGGCGAACAACAATTGGGCATTCGGCGGCGCGTTGTCGGTGATCCTGATTGTCGTGGTTCTGGTCGGCCTGATGATCACACGGCGTTGGATTGGCACGCGCGAGATCTTTCTGGGCGGTGGCGCATGAACCACAACCGCCTCGCCCGCCGCGCCCTTGGGGCCTACACGATTGTCTTCTACATCGCCCTTTACGGCCCCATGTTGGTGCTGGCCTTGCTCTCCTTCAACGACAGCGACATCACAGGCCTGCCGTTTAAGGGATGGACCTTCCGCTGGTATGCAACGGCGTTCTCTAGCCGGGCGTTGATGGAGGCACTCGTCAACAGCTTCGGCGTGGGCGTTCTGGCGGCTTTGGCCGGAACGATGCTCGCTTTGCTGCTCGCCCTCGCCTTTCGCAGACAGATCCGCTTCCAGGGTCTGATCTTCAATCTGGTACTGCTGCCGGTGATCATCCCCGGCATCGTCGGCGGCATCGTGCTGCTGATCTTCTTCGGCTATCTCGGCATCCCACCCGGCCTATACACCACCGTGTTGCTGGCCCATATCAACTGGGTGCTGCCGTTTGCGTTCCTGACCCTCTATCCGCGCGTGCATGCCTTTGATCGCGCGTTGGAAGAGGCCGCGATGGATCTCGGAGCACGGCCTTTGCAGGTCATGCGCCGCGTGGTGTTGCCGGTGCTGGCGCCGGCGTTGTTGGCCACCGTGATGTTCTCATTCACGTTGTCTTTCGACGAATTCGTCCGCACGCTGTTCGTCACTGGCTTCGACGCCACAGTGCCGATCGCGTTCTGGAATCTTGTGGTGCTGCAACTGGCACCATTCCTGCCTGCGATGGCGATGATCATCACCGTCATCTCGATTGCCGCCTCCCTGCTTGGCTTTGTCTTCACCCGCAACTCTCGCGCAGCCGATCCGTCCCACCGCATTGCATAAGGAGTGTGTCATGTCTGCCGACCATACCGCCCCGACCCGCCGCAGCGTCCTAGCCGCCTCTGCCGCCATGGCAGCCCTTGGATTGACCGGACGACAAGCTCTGGCCGATGTGCCGACAATCACCGGCATTATGCCCGGCCCATTCCTGCCGGAACCGCTCAAGGCCCCGCTCTCCGGAATGGCCGGGGCCACGTTGCAGAATTCTCCTTATATCTCCCCCGCCGACACGCTGGCCAAGCTGCTGGCACCGGGTGGTGAATCCCGTTTTGATGTCGTGATCAGCCTGAGCGATTTCGTCCGCGCCCCGCTGATGGGAGCCAAGGCGGGGGCGGAGCATATCCTGCCGCTCGACATGTCGCTGATCCCCAATGCCAAGTCGATCACGCCGCTGTTCCAGAAGGACATCACGGTCCGCGACGGCAAGACCTACATGATCCCGGTGGTTTGGGGTTATGACAGCGTGATCTTCAACTCCGACAAGCTCTCGCCGCAGGACCCGACCACGCAGTCCTGGAAGGTGCTGTTCGACGACCGCAACGCGGGCAAGGTGGCATGGCGTGACGACGCGCAATGCATGATCCTCAGCGCCGCTCTCAGCCAAGGCATTGCCGACCCGGTGTCGATGAGCGATTCCGATCTCAACGAAATCGGCAAGTTCCTCGCGGCCAAGAAGAAGAACGTCCGCACCATGTGGTCGCAATTCGGCGAGGCGGTCAGCTTGATGGCCTCGGGCGAGGTATACGCGATGTATGGCTGGATCCCGATGCGGGCCGCATTGCAGAAGCAGGGCCTGAAAGTGACCAACAATTGGCCGACTGACGGCCTGCTGGTTTGGAGCCAAAGCGGCTTCATCCCGAAAGGCTCGCATGACGTCGCCGCCGCCCACCGCATCATCAATGCGATGCTGTCGCCGGAATATGGTGCGTCTCTGATGAAAGAGACCAACTACCCCACCACCAACAGCACCGTCCCGTCCGCGTTCTCCGCCGAAGACCAGCACCGCTTCGGACTTGATGTCGCAAGCACCGGGCAGAAAACCTACCCGATGAAAATGCCCGCCACGATGGATCGCTGGCTTGAGGTCTGGAACACGGTCAAGGCTGGTTGATCACGATGAGCCTGTCGCCCGAGCCGGTCGCCGTCTCTGTCCGAAACGTCCGCAAGACGTTTCGTGGCGGCGTGACGGCGCTGCACGACATCTCGCTGGATGTGGCGCGTGGCGAGTTCTTCTCGCTGCTCGGCCCGTCCGGCTGCGGCAAGACCACGCTGCTGCGGATGATCGGCGGCTTTGAGGAGCCCAGCGCGGGCGACATCCTCATCGAGGGACGCAGCGTGCTGGGCGTGCCGCCTTATGCGCGGCCGACCAACATGATTTTCCAAAATCTCGCCTTGTTCCCGCATTTGAATGTCTTCGAGAACGTGGCCTTTGCGCTGCGGATCAAGAAACAATCAGCTGCGGTGATCAGCCAGCGTGTGGAACAGGCGCTGGCATTGGTGCGGCTGGAGGGCTACGCCTCCCGCCCGGTCGAAAAACTCTCCGGCGGCCAGCGTCAGCGCGTGGCGTTGGCGCGCGCGCTGGTCAACGACCCACCGGTGCTGCTGCTCGACGAGCCCCTTGGCGCGCTCGATCTCCAACTCCGCCTGCAGATGCAACAGGAGCTGCGCCAGTTGCAGCGTGCAGTGGGAGCCACGTTCATCTTCGTCACTCATGACCAGGGCGAGGCGATGTCGATGTCCGACCGCATTGCGGTGATGGATCACGGCGAGATCGTCCAGGTCGGCACGCCGGAAAATATCTACAACGACCCCGCCACCCGCTTCGTCGCCGCCTTCATCGGCAGCACCAATTTGCTGGAAGGACGAATCAGCGCGCTTGATGCCAATTCGGTGAAGGTGGATTGCGCGGGAATGACGATCCTGGCCGCGCCCCAGGCGGCGGTTCAGCTCGGCCAACCCGTCACTGTGGCGCTGCGGTATGAACGGCTGGAACTGCGCGCTGACGGGCAAGTCACAGGTTTGGTGACGGACCGCAGCTTCCTCGGCAACATGGTGCGCTTGGCCATTCGTTTGCCAACGGGCCTTGCCTTGTATGCCGACATTCCGGCTGCAGATGCCACCCAGGTCGGCGTTGGTGCCGACGTGACCTTTGGCTGGGCGCCGGGCAGCCCGCGGCTGCTGGCTGGCTGAGGTGGCGACCGGCCTCCCCGCGAGCCGGGTCCCGGTTCAGACCCGGGACAGTTCTGCCGCCAAATCGCGGGCGATGATCACCTTTTGCACCTCGGTCGCACCCCTGTAGATGCGATGGGCGCGGATTTCGTGATACAGGCTCTCGACAATCATCCCGCGCTTCACGCCGCGACTGCCGAAGACCTTCACGGCGCGGTCGATCACGCGTTGTGCGTTCTCGGTGGCCGTCATCTTCGCCATTGCCGCAGCCTTTGGCCGTCGGGATGGGCGGCTTGACCAACCACCGCTCCCCGTTCGTCAGATCAATCGGGTAGCGCCGCTTGCTGCGGTCATATCGACCACGGTTCTCTGCCGTCCACATCCAGGCCTTCTGCGAATCGGTGCGAAGACCATGGAATCAAAACTGATTCATCCGACTCAACATATTCCTGGATGGACACTTAGACTTTGCGCCAAACCCAGCACATCGCCCGGCGATGCGGGTAACCTGAGGCAAGTTCGGCATCTGAAAATCCGATTGGCACAATGTCGTTCACAGTCACCAGCTCATCATCGTCATTGGACATTCCGCCCCAGGCACTGAGAATGGGCTGCCAAATTCTTGCGTCTGCCGCCTCGCGCTCCAGTCTGACATGTTCTTGCATGACCATCTCCTGTTGCATGGCAATTTCGCCAGCATCGAAAACCTAGGTGGGATTTCAGCCCCCAAATAGAATCGGGAAATACACAACATTTAGGCTGGGTGGATTCCGAACCTATCCCACGAATTTTTACCGATATTATCTTGAAGCTCGCGCAAGACGGCTTGGCGGGGAGCTTTTTGATGTCTGCCAACAGCCATTCTGCACCGACGCAGACCACTGCAACGTCGCAAGCCGTCGCCGAGGTCCTATGCAAAGCCAGAACTCTGCATAGAACACCGCGCCGCCGACATGGCCTGACATGATCGCAGTTCCTGACCCGATCACCGCCGCTGGGCCGGCCAGGGTGAAGATTGAGATCACCGGCAACGGGACGACACTCTCGTTCTCCGGAGCACTCAATGTAGCAGGCATCGCACCGCTGTGGCACCGCGTGCAACATGCCGCCTCGAACGTGGCGTCCAACGCGGCAGCCAGCACGATCTCGCCGCTGACCATCGATCTTGCCGCTGTCACCAGTTGTGACACGGCGGGAGCGGCGATGCTGTTGCAGGCCGAGCGCAACCATTCCGGCCCGGTCACCATCCGAGGAGCAGCACAGACCGTCGAGAACGTGCTCGCCCGCGTTCGCCCCGCCGCCGAATTGGCACCGCAAGGCCCGCCCGTCGTCCCACCAAGTTGGCATGCGGTGATCGGCAGCACGATGACGGCGTTCGGCGATGGGTTTGTCACGCTGGGCGAGGTGGCGACCGCGATGGTGCGGCTGCCGGGCCGGATGCGGATGTTCCGGCTCGTTGATCTGCTGCGCGCGATGGACGAGACCGGCGTGCAGGCGATCCCGCTGGTGGTGCTGCTTGGCACGTTGATCGGGCTGATTCTCGCCTTCCAGTCGCTGGTGCCGATGCAAAGATACGGGGCTGGAATCTATGTCGCGGAACTGGTCTCGCTCGGTTTGGTACGGGAATTGGGGCCGCTGCTGACGGCCGTTGTGCTCGCCGGACGCAGCGGATCGGCGTTCGCCGCTGAGATCGGCACGATGAAGGTCAATCAGGAACTCGACGCGTTGTCGGCGATGGGGGTGGACAGCATGACCATGCTGGTCCTGCCACGCCTGTCTGCCGCTGTGCTGATGATGCCGGTGCTGACGGTGCTGATGGAATTGGCCGGCCTGCTGGGGATGACGTTGGTGCTCACCGGCAGCGGGATTGCACCGGTGATCGTGATGCATCAGGTGGCACTGGCGTTGCGACCGCGCGATCTCATCGGCGGGCTGTGCAAGGCGGTGCTCTTCGGCGCCGTTGTCGCGCTGATCGGCTGCAGGGCCGGCTTGTCGACCGGCGTTGGGCCGCGCTCGGTCGGAAGGTCAGCGACCTCGGCGGTGGTCGGTGGGATTGTTGCCACCATTGCGCTGGATGGGCTGATGGCCGTGCTGTTCTACCGGCTGGGGCTGTAGGCGATGGGCAGCATCATCAGTGTCGAGCATGTCGGGCAGAGCTTCGGCAATCACACCATCTACACAGACGTGTCGTTCGAGGTGCAGAGCGGAGAGGTGTTTGCCATCCTCGGCGGCTCCGGCTGCGGGAAATCGACATTGCAGCGCCAGATGATCGGACTGCTGCCGCCGTCATCCGGCGTGGTGCGCGTGCTTGGCCATGAGATGTATCCGACCGATCCGGCTGTCCTCACCCGCATCGGCGTGATGTTCCAGGCAGGCGCGCTGTTCGGCTCAATGACCCTGCTGCAGAATGTCATGTTGCCGTTGGAAATGCATGGCGATCTGCCCGCCGAGGCCCGCGCCGAGATTGCGCGCGTGAAACTCGGTCTGGTCGGGCTGTCTGGTGCGGTGGCGTTGATGCCAAGCGAGGTCTCCGGCGGCATGAGCAAACGCGCCGCCATCGCGCGCGCAATGGCACTCGACCCGCCTTTGCTGTTCCTCGACGAACCCTCGGCCGGGCTCGATCCGATCACCGCTGCCGGGCTGGACCGGCTCATCCTTGATCTTCGCGACGAGATGGCGATCACCTTTGTGATGGTCACGCATGATCTCGCCTCCATCCTGGCGGTTGCGGATCGCTGCATCATGCTCGACGCGGAAAAGGCGGGCGTGATCGCCGAGGGGGACCCGCGCAAATTGCGCGATCAAGACACAAATCCGGTGGTGCACGCGTTTTTTCACCGCGAGATGGTGAAGCCATGAACGACAAGGCGGCCTTTCTGCGGGTTGGCGCGTTGCTGGTGGCGGGGGCTGCCGCGATCATCGGCCTGCTGTTCTTCCTCAGCCGCGATCAGGTGCATGATGGGCGGAAATTCGAGAGTTATTTCCAGGATTCCGTCGAGGGATTGGATGTCGGCGCCGCCGTAAAATTTCGTGGCGTCACACTGGGCCAGGTGACGCAAATCGGCCTGGTCAGCGTGCTGTATCCGGATGCGGTGCCGAGCCAGCCGGAAGGCGAGGCAAGCCAGAAGAATCTCCAATTGGTGGTGGTGCGCTACACCATCGATCCACAGAAATCCGGCAAGGTTCCCGATCCAAGCCGTTCCAGTCGGCTCGGTCTGCGCGCGCGAGTGGCGAGCCAGGGCATCACTGGGATTTCCTATATCGAGCTGGATTTCGTCGATCCCGCGCTATTTCCGGCCCGATCAGTGGGCTGGGTGGCCCATGACGAAATCATGCCCTCGATGCCCAGCACGATCACCCAGGTGCAGGATGCCGGTCAGGCGTTGCTGGCGAAACTTCAGGCGCTTGATCTGCAAACCCTGGTCGAGAGCGCCCAGTTGGTGCTCGATGATCTCGACGGCGAGATCATGCGGGCCGATCTGCCGGGCCTGAGTGCGGACGTGAAAGCCACTTCTGCTTCGGTGCGCGAGATGGTGCAGGGCAAGCCGGTGCAGGAATTGCTCGGCTCGGCGCATGACGACACCGCCAGACTCGCCAAGCTGATCGAGCAGTTGCAGCGCACCGCTTCGCGTGCCGATGACGGTCTGGCCGATCTGCGGCAGCGCCTTGACCCACTGCTGCGAGATGCCGCCATCGTCGCCGCCAATCTGCGCCAAACCAGCGAGACCTTGCGCGCCGATCCGGCCGCGTTGCTGTTCAGCGGAACGCCGCCACACACCAAGCCCAAGCCTTGAGACCCTCAAGGCGCAACACCATCGCCCTGGCCGCTCAAGCCTGCCTGCTCTCCGCCTGCGGCCTGTCCGAACGCCCGTTTGTCGAACAGCGGCGATGGCCGCTTGTCGTGCCGCGACCGAGCATTCAGCCCGCGCGGATGAGCAGCAAGGTCATCGAATTGCGCAATCTGCGCGCAGCCCCTGGCATGGACAGCGATGCCCTGCAAACGGTGCAGCCTGACGGCAGTGTCGTCCAGCAATTCTACGAACGCTGGGCGGTGGAGCCTGCCGATGGCGTGACGGAGTGCCTACTGCTGTGGCTCACCCAATCCGGTCGCTTTGCCGCAGTCTTGAACCAGGGCAGCCGCGCCGAGGCGGATGTGGCGCTGGAGGGCACGCTGACATCATTGCACGCCGATCTCGGCCAACGCCGCGCCGAGGCGGTGATTGCGATCATCGCCATCGATCTTCACCCACCGGGACGGCGCATTCTGTTGCAGGCCAGCTTCACCGGGTCATTCGCTCTCCAAGACGTGCTGCCTGCCACCCAAATCCGCGCACAGCTTGCGGCATTGGCCGACGCGTTTGATCAAATCGAGCGCGCAATACCGCAATCATCATAGTTTTCCTGGAGAGTGGGTAATTTCCGACCCTGCCCACCAGTGAAACTCAAGCAGATATTGCAACACTCGCAGGATGGTGTCGCGAGGCATGTAGTCTCTCGCTGATTTTCTCAAGAGATCATGTTTCGAAAGCCAGCAACACAAGGGGATGCGTTTGCGTGTCCTACAAATGAAACGAGGTACGCGATGAAGAACACTGATTCCGCCATCGGCATCTTCGCTGACCATGCAGCAGCGGAGGACGCGATCAAAACGCTGACCAATGCAGGCTTCGCGATGAACCAACTCAGCGTGATCGGCAAAGGCTACCACACCGAAGAAAAGGTCGTCGGTTTCTACAATATCGGCGACCG
>CAITEF010000181.1 GCA_903891315.1 uncultured Rhodospirillales bacterium
GAAGTTCAACATCGGCGACACCGACATGACGTCGCAGTTGCTGCGCGCCAAGGCCAACGACGCTGACGTGATCCTGACCTACGCCATCGGGCCGGAATTGGCCCAGATCGCCAACGGCATGGGCAAGCTCGGCTGGAAGCTGCCGATGATCGGCTCCTGGACGCTGTCGATGAGCACCTTCATCGACAACGCCGGCGCCAATGGCGAGGGCGCGGTGATGCCGCAGACCTTCATCCAGTCGCCGACCACGCCGAAGCGCCGCGCGTTCATCGATGCCTATCAGGCGCATTACAAGGTGGACCGTATCCCCAGCCCGATCTCGGCTGCCCAGGGCTATGACGGCACCTATCTGCTCGCGGCTGCCATCCAGCAGGCGGGCTCCACCGACGGGCCGAAGATCAAGGCCGCTTTGGAGAACCTCAACACCAAGGTCGAGGGTGTGGTGACGATCTATGATCACCCGTTCACCGCCACCGACCATGAATCGATCACCGCCAATATCCCGGTGTTCGGCAAGGTGCAGAATGGCCGCGTGGTCGCCGAGAACCCGGCCGATCTCGAAGGCGCGAACGCGGTGCGCGTGAAGACGAAGTAAGTCGCGTCCCAAACGCGTCATCGCGAGCGCAGCGTCGCGATCCAGGAATCATAGGCTCGGGTCTATGGTCCCTGGATTGAGACGCTTCGCTCGCAATGACGATTTGGTAAGGCGGAAAAACGAGGCAAATTCTTGATGTTCGATTTCCAAACCCTGATCCAATTGATCGTCAGCGGCATCTCGGTGGGGATGATCTATGGCGTGGTGGCGTTCGGCTATCAGCTGACCTTCGCCACCTCGAAGACGCTGAATTTCGGCCAGGGTGAGGCGTTGATGCTCGGCTCGTTGGCTGGGTTCACCATCATGACGCAGATCGGATCGATTTTCGGGATTCCGCTGCCCATCGCCTATGTCCTGATGCTGCCATTCGTTCTGATTTTCGGCATGGCGCAGGGTGCGCTGGTTGAGTGGCTCGGCGTTCGTCAGGCGATCAAGACCAAGTCCGAGGCGGGCTGGATCATGGCCACCATCGCACTGGGCATTATCTTCAAGAATTTGGCGGAGAACATCTGGGGGCGGGACACCTTCACCTTCCCCAACCCGCTGCCGGAGCAGGCGATCCAGATTATGGGCATTCGCATTCTGCCGATGGAAGTGCTTATCGTCTGCGGTGCCATCGCACTGATGGCCGCCGTCGAAATGTTCAATCGCCGTTCGATCTACGGCAAGGCCGTCGTCGCAACCGCGGCCGATATCGGGGCAGCAGGGCTGATGGGGGTGAACACGGCCCAAGTGATCACGCTCTCCTACGCGCTCTCATCGCTGACCGCCGCTTTCGCCGGCGTGCTGGTCGCCCCCGTCACGCTGACCGGCGCGGGCCTGGGGTCGGCTCTGGGGTTGAAGGCGTTTGCGGTCGCGATCATCGGTGGGCTGACCTCCGGCGTCGGCGTTGTGGTCGGCGGGGTGCTGCTTGGCATTACCGACCGGCTGACCGGCTATTACATATCGACTGGCTATCAAGACGTTCCTGGTCTGGTGCTGCTGTTGTTGGTGCTGTCGTTCAAGCCCTCGGGGCTGTTCGGCAAGTCCGCGATCAAGAAGGTCTGATCCACAATGCGCGGCATTCTTCTCAAAGCGATCTTCATCGCGTTGCTGTTCGCGGCACCGTTTCTGATCGCAAGCCCCTATTATATCCATTTGCTGGCGACGATCTTCATCTTCGCCATCCTCGCCCTCGGGCTGGACGTGGTGTTCGGCTATACCGGAGAGGTCTCCATCGGCCATTCGGCGTTGTTCGGCATCGGGGCCTATGCGGCGGCGATGTTGAATTTCCATTTCGGCATCGGCTTCTTTTGGGCATTGCCGGTGGGCATGATTGCAGCCGCCTTGTTTGGCATGCTGCTCGCGTTCCCGGCCTTGCGGGTGACCGGACCATACCTGGCGATGGTGACATTGGCCTTCGGCACCATCATCGCCATCGTGATCAACGAGTCGGTGCCGCTGACCAACGGGCCGCTTGGCATCAAGCTCGCCCGCCCGCTGTTCCTCGACTGGCGGCCCTACGCCGACACGCTGCCCTTCCTGAAAATGCCGCTGCCGCGAATGCGCGAGGCACAGTTCTATTTCGCGACGGTTCTCGGCCTGTTGTTCACCCTGCTGGTGATCAGCCGCATCCTTGCCTCCCGCTATGGCCGCGCCTTTGAGGCCTTGCGCGACAGCCCGATTGCGTCGGACTGCATGGGCGTCTCCGTCTACAAGCACAAAGTCCTTGCCTTCGTGACCAGTGCTGCCTTCGCCGGTCTCGCGGGCGTGCTCTTCGCCTATTCCGAGCAATATGTCGCACCCAACAACATCAGCTTCGACCAATCCGTCACCTTCCTGCTGGCGGTGACGATGGGCGGGCGCAAATCGCGCGTGGGGCCGATCCTGGGGGCGGCGATTGTGGTCTATCTGCCCAATCTGCTCGCCGACATCGAGCAATTCCGCTTCGCCGCCGCAGTGATCGCGGTGATCGCAGTCGGCATCGGCGCGATCCGGCTGATCAAAGGCGTCGAGAACAAGCGCGCCATGCTGATCCCGGTTGCGCTCTGCGTCGCCTTCTTCATCCTCTCGCGGGTGATGACAACGATCACCGACTTCAAGCTGACCATCTACGGCCTGATGATCCTCTTCGTCGTCTACTACTTGCCCGAGGGGATTTACGGCTTCCTGCGCAATCTGGTCGGCAAGTTCCGGCCAGAATGGGTCCGACCGCCCGTCGATATTCAAGGCTTGGGTCGTGCCGAGGATGCCTGGGCGGCGACGGCTCCCACCTCCGCGCCGGATGAGCCGATCCTGAAGGCCAGCCAGATCGTCATGCAGTTCGGCGGCCTGCGCGCGCTCGACACGCTCGATCTCGACGTGATGCCGGGCAGCGTGCACGGGTTGATCGGGCCGAACGGCTCGGGCAAATCCACCACGATGAATGTGCTCACCGGCATCTACAAACCCACCGCAGGCCAAGTCTCGTTCGACGGCCAGGACATCACCGGACGCGATCCGGCCGAGATCGCAGGCGCTGGCATCGCGCGCACCTTCCAGAACGTCCAGCTCTTCGGCGAGCTGACCTGCCTGGAAAACATCATGGTCGGCCTGCATCACACCTACTCGGCCAACATGATCGAAGTCGGCCTCGGCCTGCCGAAACCACGCAGGCAAGAAGCGGCGGCACTCTCGCGCGCGGCGAGCCTTCTGCGCTTCGTCGGCCTTGAAGCGATGGCCAATGAGGAGGCGCGCAATCTGCCCTATGGCAAGCAGCGCCTGCTGGAAATCGCCCGCGCTCTGGCGCTCGACCCCAAACTCCTTCTGCTCGATGAGCCCGCCGCGGGCCTCACCGCGCCCGACATCGCCGAGCTGATGGACATCATCCGCAAGGTCAAATCGCAGGGCATCACCATGCTCCTCATTGAGCATCACATGGATGTGGTGATGGGCGTGTGTGACCGTGTGACCGTGCTCGATTTCGGCCAGAAGATCGCAGAGGGTCGCCCCGCCGAGGTGCAAGCCAATGAGCGGGTGATCGCGGCCTATCTTGGCACCACCGAAACTGCGGCCTGAGGGAGGCGAGAGATGCTGACAGTCGAAAATCTCGTCGCCGGTTATGGCAAGGTCCGCGTGCTGCAGGGCATCTCGCTCGATGTGCAGCAGGGCCAACTCGTCACCCTGATCGGCTCCAACGGCGCGGGCAAGACCACCACGCTGCGCGCGCTGTCGGGGATGATCAAACCCGACTTTGGCTCGATCCGCATCGGCGGCGCCGACATCACCGGCCTGTCCTCGCACGAGATCACCCGCAAGGGTGTCGCGCATTCCCCCGAAGGCCGCCGGGTGTTCCCGGTGCTGTCGGTGGAGGACAATCTCGTCATGGGGGCCTTCACCCGCCTGACCGGCTCGCGCCCGAAAGGCGATGTGAAGGCCGATCTGGCGCGGATGTTCGACCTCTTCCCCCGCCTTGCCGAGCGCCGCCTGCAATTGGCCGGCACCTTGTCGGGCGGCGAGCAGCAAATGCTGGCGATGGCCCGCGCTCTGATGCTCAACCCCGAGGTTCTGCTGCTCGACGAGCCCTCGATGGGCCTCGCCCCGAAGCTGGTCGAGGAGGTGTTCTCCACCATCTCGCGGCTGAAGGCGGCAAAGGTGACGATGCTGCTGGTGGAACAATTCGCCGCCGCTGCGTTGGAGGTGGCGGATTACGGCTATGTGTTGGAGAATGGCCGCATTGCCGCGTCCGGTCCGGCGGAGCGGCTGAAGAACGACCCGGCGGTGAAGGCGGCCTATCTCGGCGCGGCCCACTGATCCGCTGGGCGGCTGAGCGATCCCGGACGGAGCTGCCATGACCCTGTTCGACCGCGCCCCCGCTGCTTTGCCGGATTTGCCGGATGTGTCAGATCTTCTCGGAATCTCCTGCCGCGTGGTCAGCGGAGCCGCCCCATTGCTGTCAGTGGCACTCCACCCACGGCAACGTGTCGAGATCAACGCCTCCGCGCTGATGTGGAAAGACGAGACGATCTCCCTTCTGGTTGATGCCGAAGGCTCCGTCTCGGCGCGCGGCCCTGGCCGCTTCGGCCTCGCACTGTCGCATCCCGGCCAGATCTTCCCGCTGCCATTGCGGCGCGGCGAGATGGTCGAGGTCCGCACCGGTCATTTCCTGCTCGCCTCTGGGGTCGAACGCAGGCCGGGCCAATTGCGCGGTTTGGCGGACCGGATCGCCGGTGGGGCAGGGGTCGCGTTTGACTCCTTCTATGCGGGCGACCAGGGCGGCGTGGTCTGGGTGGCGAGCCTCGGCGGCGTGGTGGAGCGGGCATTGGCACCAGGCGAGGTGCTGGAAATGCGGCCCGACGCGTTCCTGGCCAAAGACGATTTGGTCACACTTGCCGCAGCCATCGTCGGCGAGGGCGGCGACAGCAATGCCTTTGCCTGGCCCTGTTTGCGTCTGATCGGGGCCGGTCGGGTGGCGTTGCAGACCGGTGCCGTGATGGTGGCGGAACCCCACGCCCCGCCGGTCGAACGCGACAGCCCAAAAAGCCGCGTCTTCGGTATCGAACTGCCCGGCCGCCGCCGCCCGTAGGGTGCGATCCCGAAGGAATCGCACCAAAAACCGCCCCTATTTGATAATCATCCGGAACATTAAACTCGCCTCTCTACGCGATTGCCCGAAGCCGTTTTAATTCGTCCCGCGCCCGTTCGAGCCGCTTCTCGCGACGTGCCCAGCTGATCACCCCACGCGGGAGCTTGATGCGAAACGGCTCCGGCTTCGGTCGCGACTTGCGCGGTTTGCGAGGTTTGGGAGCCCGCGGCGGTGTTGCCACCCAAGGCAGTTCATCAACGCCCAAAGCCCGCAACAACGGCCGCAGCACGCGCCGCGCTTGTGGGTATTCGTCGAGCATCGCCACCATCTCAGGCTCGGCCGTCAGCAGATGCACCAGTTGCGAGCGATATCCCATCGCCCGATACCCACCCGGCCCCACGATCCAGCCAAATCTGCGCGGCAGGGCGGGTCCACGACCCGCCTGGGCACGGACCTTCCGACGAGCACTCTCCCGCCGCATCCCCAAGCGCAATTTGCCCGCGCGGAACCGCACCAGCATCC
>CAITEF010000182.1 GCA_903891315.1 uncultured Rhodospirillales bacterium
CGCTGGCTGGCGACGCACTCGGCCTTCCAGCAGGTCCAGCACCCAGCGGCGAAATTCCTTCGCCTCTGGCGTGTGAGCCAGCAACGCCAACAGCCGAGTCCCTCGGAGTGAAAACACTCGGACCTCCTGAACGCCTCCTTGGGTCGGCAGGTCGACGACCCGAGTTTCGTCCGCGGTAAATTCGCCCTTGTTGCGGTCGAAAATCTCCTGCGCACGACGCACGCTCGACAGGCCAAGGGTTGGCGCAATTTGCGCCAACCTCAGCCACATCTGGCCGCCCATGTGGACGGCTTCGATCTCGTGCTTTCGATAGGTCAAAACTGTGGTGACGATACTCATGATGGACTCCGTCTGAATGGAACAGGGCAACCCCGTTCCGGGTGTTCGAAAGCTGCAGACGGACAGCCGCGCACGTCTTTAGGTCACGGTTTCCCGTGTCCATTGGACATTCACGTGCGCCACCCGGAAGAGGGATGAGAGCCCCATCATGAGGCGCAGCGCCTTCGGACAACTGCGATGGGGTCGGTTTCCACACCTTGCCCACAGCACGCGGACGGTGCAGCAAGGCAGGCGGGTCGGTCAAGTCATTCATTTCACGCATCGGTGGCCTCGATTTGCAAAATCTGCGAAGATGCCGCGGGCAGCGAGGTGATGCCGATAGGCGTAGCCGATGATGAGTTGCCCTCCTGCAGGCGGCGCCCCGGTCCATCCGGGGCGTCATGCGTTTCGGGGCGTTCTGCTGCGCTCATGCGCCACCCGCCAGGCGCTCTTTCCACGCCTTGAGCCCTTCGATCACCTTGGCCGCCTGGTGACCGTCCAGCCACTCCGGCAGTTCCACGCCCGTCTGTCGCTTGCAGAACGCGCACAGCGCGGCGTGGCTCGGCTCGCCCAGCAGCGACGCCATCGATGTCCACATCGCGTAGACCTTGCGCACATGCGGATGCCGCGCCGTCGGGCGCTTGCCGGTCGGCGTCCAGCCCAGGCGGCGCATCTCGCCCACCACCTTCTCCAGCGCCGACAGGTCGCACGCTGTCAGGCTTCGCTCGCCGGTGATGCGCAGCAGCACCGCCCGATACGTGCCCTCATCCATCGCCAGTTGCTTGCGCGCGATCTGGATCTGCGCAATCTGCCGGTGACGCGCGCGGGCCAGCGGCGAGGTTTCGCCCTCGCGCGGCGCCGGCTTCACCCGGTGCATCGGTTCAGCCTGCGGCATGGATTTTCCCCTCGATCTGCGCCAGCACCCGCATCTGACGCTCGGTCAACACCAGGTCGGCGCCGTGCGCGTCGAAGTTGCGCTGAACGCCGGCCAAGAAATTCCGCTCCCAGGCGGAGGGGCGCGGGCTGGCATCGGCATTCCGCAGCAGCTCCGACAGCCAGGCGCAGCGTGCCGGGCTCAGTGCCCCGACTTCGTGGCGCGGCGCATACGGAATATCCGCCCCCCCGGCGCCGCGCCCGGTTGTCCCAGCTCATCATGTCCGGTACCCCGCCACGAACACCGGCTGCTCCGGCGCACCGCGCCAGCTGCCCCGCACGGCATTGGCCAGTGAAAACGCGCCGAACACGGCCGCGAACAGGGTGAACACGAACGCCGCATCGAGCGCCGCACCCGCCAGGCCGCGCCACCGGCGGCGATGAGACGGGCTCATGCGAGCGGCCTCACCGCCGTGACCGGCTTGCCGCCACGGCACCAGGACGGCAGCACGATCTCGATGCTGTCGTTCACCTGCTGCCAGTCCACAGCCTCGGTCGCGAATTTGCCCGGCATCCGCCCCGGCAGCTTTGGCAGCCGCAACAACATCACCCGCTTCGAATTGCTGGAACGTCGCAGCGGGAACGTGCCACCCAGCCGGATCTTGATCTTGCCGGCATCACCGTCTTGCCCAAGAAGAACCTTGCAGCTGACATCCGGCTTCATCCACTGAAGCTCTGCCGGGATCAGCGCAGCATTGATCGAGACGATGGTACGCTGCACAGCGAACTTGCCGCCGTCCGTTCCGCTGATGCGCACAGCGGCCCCGGCAGCGTTGGCCTTGGCCGGTGTCACGGGCGTTGTCAATTCTGTCCACCCCATCACACCACCTCCGCCAGCTCGGCCGCAAACGGCTCGACGATGAACTCCTCGGTCTGCTTGATCGTGATCCCCGGCACGGTGCCGGCGATCATTGGCTCGTTCAGCAGCGCCTCCTTGTTCACCTCGATCTTCATGCGGATGAAGCGGTCGAGCCCCTTCTGCGCCAGCAGCGCCAGCACCGCGTCGGCGCCCTTGATCTGCACGGAGGGCGGCGTGACACGCCACTTCACCTCGCCGGTCTCCAGCGCGCAGGTCTTGGTCTTGCCGCCCTGCGTCAGCTCGTCCCGGTGCGCCTCGCACCAGGCCTGCACGCCGCGCGTCAGGGTCTCGATGTCCTGGGCCAGCGGCGCCGCCAGCCCCTCGAACTGCGCCTTGATCCCGGCCAGCTCGTCGTTCATGCGCGTCTCGATACGCACCCGCTCGCGCACCAGGCGCCCGATGGTGGCGATGCCCGCCACCACCTCATCCCGGCTCTGCAGCACACCCTGCGCTGCTTCGGCCTTCAGCTTCTTCGGCTTGCTCGCCATCACATTTTCCTTCCTTCAGGTTCAGTCTCCGCGCCTGCCAGATCAGCTCCGCGCGCCGTGCGCAGTCCGGGCAGGCGTCCAGTGTGTCGAGCGCGCCCACGATCCCGGTGTCGCCGCAGCGACGGCAGAGCGGGGCGCGCCAATACGTCACGGCGCGTCCGCCTCGTCGGTGATGGGCAGCGCCGCGATGTCGGCGGTGCCGGGCAGCGCGATCGACCATTGCTGCTGCACCAGCACGAGCCCGCAGGCCTCGGCCGCGGTCACCACTGTCATGATCATCTGGTCCAGCTCCACATCGGCCAGCAGATCGACGATGAGGCAGCCGCTCGCCCGCGCCGCCTGGCGGATCTCGGCCACGTCCATCATGCCGTCTCCGCCATGCGGTTGCTGAGCTGTGCGTCGGCCAGCCGGATGTGCTCGATCCCCAGCGCCTCCGTCTCCTGGCCACGGGCGATCATCCGCGCCGCACGGATGGTGCGGTCCATCTTGCGCAGGCCGCCGGCCTTCTTGGCCACGGCCCGCAGATACCGCCGTTCCTCCTCGCCCAGGATGCCGGCCGCATCCAGCAGCGCCCACACATCGCCCTGCAGCGGCTCGCCGCGGTGCACATGCATGCCGAACCTGCTGTCCAGCTGCGCGAACTTGCCCAGCGGGCCACCGCCGGTCATGCGGCGTTTGGTGTCCGGGTGTCCCACCAGCGCCAGGCCGACACGCACCTGCGGGTTGTCGTGGTACGCCCGGATCTGGTCCAGCGCCGACAGCCCGATGTTCTGCGCTTCGTCAATGATCAGCAGCGCCTGCCGCCCGGCCAGGAACCGCGCGATCGCCCGGGACCGACGCACGGAGTTCGCCTCACGGACGTCCAGCACGTCGCACAGGCATTCCATGACAGCGTAGGGCGACTTCATGTCCGGCTCGGCTGTGAGAATGAACACGTTGCTGTTGCGGCGTTGATACTCGCGACTGGCCTCGGTCTTGCCCACGCCGGGCTCGCCGCAGATCGTCACCATGTCAGGCTCGTGCTGCGCCTGCGCCAGCACGGCATGGAACGCCTCGGCCGAAGGCGTCATCACGAAGGCGCTGCGCTGCGGCCGTGCCTCGATCACGCGAACCTTGGCCGCGCGCGTGGCCAGCCAGATGGTGGCGCTTTTCGCGATGCTCGCCACGTTGCCCTTGTAGCTGTCAGCCATGAAGGCGTGGAACGTGCTGGTGGCGATGCCCGCCTGCCGCGCCAGCTCGCTGTAGCTGACCCGGTCCTCGCCGGCCGCCTCGCGCAGCGCCAGCCGGATCGCGTCGTGATCCGGGTTCGGCGTGGCCAGCACAGTGTCAATCGTCTCGCCCATAGGGCACCTCCTGGGAATGGGTTCAGCTGTCAGTCGTCGTCACCCACCACGCGGAACGCGCGGTGCTTGGACGCGGCCACGAAGGCCTTCTCGGCGGCGCTCTGCTCCGCGAGGTCTTCCTCCGGCACGAGCTGGCGGGCGGTGTTCCCGTTGCCCCACAGCGGCCGGACGATCTTGGTTTCCGGAACTGCGGGCTCGTGCTCGTGCGCCGGCAGCAGGGCTGCGATCTGATCGGGCGTGAGCTTGCGGTTCAGCTCCAGCAGCTCGCGAGACGCGCGGGCATGCGCCTTGCGGTTGCGCGCGTGTTCGGAGGCGCCAGCCTGGTCAAGGAACCCAACCTTCGCCTGGCACGGCGCGGTGCAGAGGAACACACCGTTCATGCGGTAGACGAAGATGTCGCCCTGCAGTCGGTCCGGGTCGAACCGCACCGTGACCTTCTGGCCGCGATGCTCCGCCAGCTCCTCGGTCCAGAACCTGTTGCCGCCGAGGGTGATCGTGCCGTCCGTGCGGTTCACCGTCACGGCCTCGGCCGCCATCAGCCACAGCCGGCGCTGATCGGCCGTGGCCTTGCGGATTTCCGAGGCCGCATAGCTCTCGGCGAACACCTGGTCGAAGCTGCGCCCACGGCACACCTCGCTGGTGCGGCCGAGCCGCGCGTTGTGCTCCGCCATCTCGCCCTGGATGATCTCCAGGAACCGATCGAGCGGCACCGCCGCGTCGCCATAATTCTCCGGCTTCGCCATGGGCGTGTTGCCCACATACGCGCCCGCGAAGGCCGGGTGCTTGGCCACATCGCCCGCGAAATCACGGAACATGCGCTCAATCGGCTTGCTCTGCCCGGCATAGGGCGTCGCCCAATGGATCTCGACGCCAAGAGCGACCAGCAGCCCTTGCGGGTCCTCGTCCTTCACCTTGAACCGGTAGCGGTTCTTCGCCGTGCCGGTGATCCACTTGCTGGCGAATTCGCGACCGTTGTCGAGCACGCAATGAGCGGGCACGCCGTAGCGCTCGATCAGGTCGCCGAACGCGAGCCGCACCGCGTTCTTGTTCGGGTTGAGATCGATCCGCCAGGACAGCAGCTTCCCGGAATAGATATCCTGGAAGGCGATCATCTGCGGCCGATCGATCTCGCCGTTCGGGAACTTCACGAAGACGTCCCACTTGTGGAAATCAGCGTTCACCACTTCCAGGGCATGCAGCGCCATGCGGTCACGTTGCTGCGCCGGATACATCGCCTTCAGCGCATCACGGCCCTTCCGAGCGAGCGTCGTGACAACTGAGGGCATCGCATCCAGCTTGCGGGCGACAGTCTTCTCGCAGGGAATGGTCCAGCCGTTGGCCTGCGCCGCGCGCACCAGCCGGCGATAGCAGGCCACGACCGTGGGGCGCTCCGGCCGCAGATAGTCGCTGGCGATGAAATCCCACGCCTCGGGCGTGAAATCCGCCCGGCCGCCCACCTGGCCGACATGGCGCGGCGCCAGGAACGGCAGCCAGTCGCTGCGCGGCACGCGGTGCACCATCTTCTCCCAGGCATAGAGCGTGCTCAGCGCCACGCCGGTCTGGCGCGAGACCAGCTCGGCCGCCTGAACCTTCCGCACACCGGTATCCGTGAGCTGCCGAATGGTGTGCAGCGCCTGCAGACGCTCCATCGCCGTGTTCTTCTTGACGTCGGTCTGCCGATCGAACCACGCCCACATCTCGGCGCATTTCGTGCCGTCTGGCGCACCCTTCGGCTGTGTCGCCACCTTGTGGATCGCAAGCTGCAGGCAGATTTTAGCCTGCGCGGCGCGCGGCAGTACACAGACATGGTATTCGATGCCGCCGCCGGACTTAGCGCGCTCACGCCACCACATGCCCTTGCGAGCTGCGTCGGCCCAATTACGGCTCTCTGCCAGCCGATTTATGCTTTGTTTGGTAGCTGGCAGATCCGGCAACGC
>CAITEF010000183.1 GCA_903891315.1 uncultured Rhodospirillales bacterium
CCCGGCATTGATCCGCATCGAGCAAGCCTGAGGAGCGCCGACATGTCCATCGATGTCGAAAAGAAAACCGACCGCAACCTGGCCATGGAGCTGGTGCGCGTCACCGAGGCCGCAGCCCTCGCCGCCTCGCATTGGATCGGCAAGGGCAAGAAGAACGAAGCCGACGGCGCCGCCGTGGAAGGCATGCGCCGAGCCTTCGACAGTGTTGGCATTCACGGCACCGTGGTGATCGGTGAAGGCGAGATGGACGAAGCGCCGATGCTCTATATCGGCGAGAAGGTCGGCGCTGGCGGCCCAGAGATGGACATCGCCGTCGATCCGCTCGAAGGCACCACGCTGACCGCCAAAGCCGGTCCGAACGCTCTGGCCGTGTTGGCGCTCGCCGAGAAGGGCAACTTCCTGCACGCGCCCGACGTCTACATGGACAAGATCGCCGTCGGTGGCGGACTTCCTCAGGGTGTCGTCGATCTCGATGCCGGGGTGGTCGCAAATCTGCGCAACCTGGCCAAAGCCAAGAAATGCGACATTTCTGATTTGACCGCCTGTATTCTCGACCGTGATCGCCACAAGGAAATTATCGCCCATTGCCGTGAGGCCGGTGCGCGTGTGCTGTTGCTGTCAGACGGCGACGTGTTCGGCGTGATGGCTACCACAATGCCGGAGACCGGCGTGGACATCTATCTCGGGTGGGGCGGTGCCCCGGAAGGCGTGCTCGCGGCGGCCGCTCTGCGCTGTGTCGATGGTCAGATGCAAGGGCGTCTGATCTACGAAGACGACACGCAACGGCAGCGTGCCATCTCGATGGGCCTGACCGATCCGGACGTGAAGCTCGGCATCATGGACATGGCACGTGGCGACGTGATGTTCTCCGCCACCGGTGTCACCAGCGGAACCATGCTCAAGGGCGTTCGCCGCATGCCGCATGCGGCCGTCACGCATTCCATCGTGATGCGCAGCAAATCCGGCACTGTCCGCTTCGTTGAAGCCTTCCACAACTTCGACACCAAGACGTGGACGCCGAGCTGACCGCTTCCGCCTTGCCGACCTCGCTGGCACTCGCTGTGAGTGCCAGCCTCTCCGGTCGCCGCTGGACCTGGCGTGAGCCGGAACCCCGCATTTCCCAGGCCATCGCGCAGCGTCTGGCAGCCCCCGAGCTTCTCGGGCGGCTGTTGGCGCTGCGCGGCCAGGATGTCGAGCATGTCCAGGATTTTCTGGAGCCCACGCTGCGCGCCCTGATGCCGGATCCCTCCTGTCTCGTGGACATGGACCGCGCCGCTGCCCGCCTTGCGGACGCCGTTCAGCGCAGCGAGACGGTCGCGGTGTTTGGCGATTATGACGTGGACGGAGCGTGTTCGGGCGCGCTGATGGCGCGCGTGTTGCGCCAGCTCGGCTGTACCGTGCTCTCCTACGTGCCCGACCGGATGACCGAGGGCTACGGCCCCAATGCACCCGCCTTGGCCACATTGTGGGATCGTGGGGCCACCTTGATCGTCCTCGTCGATTGTGGCACCGCCGCCGCCCCAGTGCTCGCCACCTTGGAGGGTCGCGCCGAATGCATCGTGCTCGACCATCACGCCAGCCAAGGCGACCTCCCGCGCGTCGTCGCCGTGGTCAATCCAAATCGCCCTGATGACAATTCCGACCTCCGCCATCTCTGCGCGGCCGGGGTCGCATTCATGGCAGCCGTGGCGGTGCAGCGCGAACTGCGCCGCCGTGGCTTCTTCGCCAGCCATCCAGAGCCGGATCTGCGCGGCCTGCTCGATCTGGTGGCGCTGGCAACCGTGTGTGACGTCATGCCGCTCAAGGGGCTCAACAGGGCCTTCGTCACAACGGGTCTCAAGGTCCTCGCCAAACGCGAGCGCCTTGGTCTGGCAGCGCTGCTGGACGCCGCAAAGGTCAACGAGACTCCGAACGCGATGAGCCTCGGCTGGGCACTCGGACCGCGTATCAATGCCGCCGGGCGGATCAGCGAAGCCGATCTCGGCCTACGCCTGCTGCTCAGCGACGATCCGCTGGAGGCACGCAGCCTCGCCGCCACACTGGACAGCATCAATCGCACCCGCCAGACCGTCGAGGCTGACATCCTGGAGGACGCGATGGAGGAGGCCGAACGGCAACTCGCGGCCGGTCACGCCGCTGTCCTGGTCTCCGGCGCGCAATGGCATGTCGGTGTGGTCGGCATCGTCGCCGGTCGCATCAAGGAACGCTTCAACCGCCCGGCCTGTGTTGCCGCCCGCATGGATGGGATGGCCAAGGGCTCAGGCCGCTCGGTGCAGGGCCTCGATCTGGGCGCCGCCATCATCGCGGCCCGCGCGCATGGTTTGCTCACCCATGGCGGCGGGCACGCGATGGCAGCCGGATTCGGGCTGCATGAGCGCGACTTGGGTGCGTTCCACGACTTCCTTGATGAGCGGCTCGCCAGTGCGCGCGACCTTCCAGGGGCGGCTGACCTGGAAGTGGAGGGCGCTGTGTCGATTCCCGGCTGCACGCTCGCCCTCGCCGAGCAAATCAACCGTCTTGCACCGTTTGGGACCGGCAATGCCGAGCCAGTTCTGGTGATCCCCCGCGTGCGCGCCGGATTCGCCGAGCGGATCGGTCGTGAGGGCAACACGCTGCGCGTCTTTCTCGACGGCGAGGACGGCGGACGGCTGAAATCCGTGCTGTTTCGCGCCGGCGACACCAAGCTCGCCCACACGCTGTTGTCGCGCGACGGAGCGTTGTTGCACGTTGCTGGCCATATTCGTGCCGAGTCCTGGCAGGGGCGTGTCAGTCTGGGTTTCACGATTGTGGATGCTGCCATCCCGCAACCGGCTTGACCCCAACAGATCGCTCGACTAATTACCCCGCCTGCCCGCAAGGGCTGGCCGGCGTCCCGTTCGTCTAGAGGCCTAGGACACTGCCCTTTCACGGCGGCGACACGAGTTCGAATCTCGTACGGGATACCACTCTCTCTCAGCGATGGGCGCTTTGGCTTACTTTTGGCTGATGTGATCTATGCTGCTTTGCAGGATCGCGTCGATATTCTCCTGCGCCACGGCGAGCACGCCGCGATCTCCCGCGACCATCAACGAGGCGATGGTGCCATCCATCACAAGCATCATCCGCCGCACAACCCGGTCGGGCTCGGCAATGCCCGCCTCGATGGCGATGGCCACGAGATGCTCGCGGATGATCCGATGATGCTCAACCGCCAGAGCGCGCAGATTGGGCTCGCCCTTGGCGTGCTCGGCTGAAGCATTCATGAACGAGCAGCCATAGAACCGGCCGCTGTCAAACCAGGCAGCGAGGGCCGGGACGAGGTGACGCAAGCGCCCGAGCGCGGCGGGGGCCCCACGGTTCATCTCGGCGAAGAACGCCGTCCGCCATGCCGCCCCTTCGCGCAGCAGCACCTCATGCACCAGCGCTTCCTTGGAGCCGAATTTGGCATAGAGCGCCATTTTTGACGCTCCTGCGGCGGAGAGGATTCGGTCAATGCCGGTCGCATGGATGCCGTCGCGACAGAACAATTCCCGCGCGGCCGCCACGATGCGCTCCGAAGCCGGACGCTCCGAGACCGGACCTTCAGACAGCAGGGCGGTTCCCGCACCAAAGCCATCGCAGCCAAAATCTGCCTCTTCTTCGTGCAAATCCTCCACGCCCAAACCCCTTCAGCAAGAAACATAGGCAAAGAGATGACCATTTCACCGAGTCTGCGCGAATTGTGGGCAGAACTTGAAGCCGCATCTGCAGGTTCAATGCCATTTTCCACGCGCAGCCCCACGAGGCGACTGTGGCACGGGAATTGGATATCTACACCCGTCGATAAGACAGAACGGTCTGTCCAAAACGCAGATCGATTTCCAATCCGGGGCGCTTTGCGGCCGCAGGGCTGATGGGTGCCGCACAAGGAGACGCAGATGAGCGACGCCGCCACCCAACCTAAGCCGGGCACCGCGATCACTGGCTGCCTGGCACCCATCGACAAAGACGGACTGCAGAAACTGATCGAAACCGGTCGTGCCAATCCGCAGGCGATCAAGACGCTGAAATGCAAGACAATCGCCGAGGGCCGCTTCCGCCACCTTAACATGATCCGCAACCTGCCCCCCTATATCGTGGACGAGCCGCCCGGCCTGCTCGGTGACGACACCGCTCCGAACCCGTCCGAAGCCTCGCTCGCCGCTTTGGGCTCCTGCTTGGCCGTTGGCATTCACGCCAACGCGGTCGCACGCGGCATCACCGTCTACAAGCTTGAGATCGAACTCGAAGCCGACATCAACATCACCGCCGTCTGGGGCACCGGCGACACCTCGCCCAAGCCGGTTGGGTTCGATGCGGTGCGCGTGAAGGTCGACCTGCAGGCAGATGCGCCGAAGGAAGAGCTCGATGCGCTGATCGCTCACGCCAAGATTTGGTCGCCGGTGGCCAACACCTTCACCAAGCCGGTCGGCCTCACCGTGGAGGCGATCTGATGACCGCCGGGCTCGCCTCGCTCCCCGCTGTTGTCGCGACCTCCATCACCGAGGCCGAGTACCTGGCTGGTGTGCGGGCGCGGGTCCGGCAAGAGCTTCCGACGCAGGCGGGTGCCATCGACCGCGATGGCATCTACCCGCGCTCGCAGATGGCCGAACTTGGCCGCGTCGGCGTGTTCTCCGCCCATCTTGTCGAACACACGCTGCTGCCCCGGCGCGATATTGCCACCGCCGTCAAGGCGATGGCCGCGGTGGGTTCCGAATGCATGTCCACCGCCTTCTGCACGTGGTGCCAGGACGCGTCTGGCTGGTATCTGGAGAACACCCAGAACAACGAATTGCGCCTCAAACTCCAGCACGGCATCGCCACCGGCTCGGTGATGGCCGGCACCGGGATGTCCAACCCGATGAAGACGCTGGCCGGTTTCGAGGGCTTCAAGCTCAAGGCTCAGCGCGCCGAGGGCGGCTACGTTGTCTCGGGCGTGCTGCCCTGGGTGTCCAATCTCGGGCAGGGCCATTGGTTCGCAACCGTCCTGCAAGACGCTGACAATCCGCAGCATCTGATGTTCGCGATGGTCAAATGCGGTCAGCCGGGCGTCGAGATCCGCCAGAATGCGAAATTCATCGCGCTCGAAGGCACCGGCACCTACTCCGTCCTGTTCCGCCGCGCCTTCATCGCCGATGAGATGATGCTCGCCGACCCGGTGGCTGACGACGTCAAGCGCATCCTGCCCGGCGTGATCCTGTTGCAGACAGGCATGGGGCTCGGCGTGGTTGAGGCCTGTGAGGGGCTGATGCACGAAGCCAACCGCACCAGCGCCAAATCAAACCAATATCTGCCGCGCGGCCCGTCCTACTACCAGGAGCGCCGCGAGGCGTTGCTGGCCGATATCGGGCGCTTGGCCGCCTCGCCCATCGAGACCGCGCCGGATTTCATGCGTCAGGTGCTGGAGACACGGTTGGCGGTCAGCGAATTGGCGTTGGACGCAGCACAATCCGCCCTGCTGCACACCGGCTCGCGCGGCTATCTGCAAGGCTCCGCCATCAGCCGTCGCCTGCGCGAGAGCTATTTCGTCGCCATCATCACTCCATCGATCCGCCATCTCCGCAAGGAATTGGCCGTGCTGGGGCGTCATTGATGATCCGCCACGCCATCGTCATCGATCGCGACGGGATCGCGCATAACATCACTGGCCGTGACGGCGACAGCATCATGCAACTCGCGCGCGCGGCGGATCTGCCCGTCGCAGGCGAATGCAACGGCTCCCTGGCCTGCGCCACCTGCCACATGATCGTGGACCCCGACTGGGCAGATCGCCTCGACCCCGTCGGTGAAGACGAAGAGGCGATGTTGGACACCGTCTTTAGCCTCAAACCGACTTCACGATTGAGCTGCCAGATCCGGCTTTCTCCGGCACTGGACGGAATAACCCTGAACTTGCCTGCCTGAACCCAACCATTTTTGGAGTGACGCGGATGAGCGACAAAGTTCTGATCTCCCCCGCCGAATTGTCGGCGATGATTCCAAGCCCCGATGTTGTGGTGATCGACACCCGGAGCCCGGAGGCCTACGCCGCTGGGCATATTCCAGGTGCAGTCAATCTGTTCGAGGTTTTCACCTTCCTCGCCACCTCCACCCCCGAAGGTGTGGCCGAACTGCGCGACACCTTCGCCAAGCATTTCGGCGCGGTGGGCCTCTCGGGCTCCGAACTGCCGGTGTTCGTCGAGGAGAGTATGAATTCCGGCTTCGGCATGTCCTGCCGCGGCTATTTCCTGATGCAGTTCCTGGGCTATCCGAAGGCACAGGTCCTGCATGGTGGGCTGACCGCTTGGAAGGCAGCGGGCATGCCTATTACCACCGAAGTGCCTGTCGTTTCGGCAAAAACCTTCCCCGCCCAGGACACCGGGCAGGACATCATCATCAATTACGAGACTATGCTGGCAGCCCTCGGCGGTGAGACGGCGCTGGTCGATGTGCGCGATGTCGATGAATGGGTCGGCACCTCTTCTTCACCCTACGGCCCCGATTTCGCGCCCCGCAAGGGGCGGATTCCGGGGGCAAAATGGCTCGAATGGTATCGGATGATGAAGCCGACGCCTTCGGGGCCGATGTTTAAGTCGAAGGACGAGATCCTGGCGGAATGCGCGACCGTGGGAGTGACCCCCGAGACGCCGGTGTTCCTCTATTGCTTCAAGGGTGCGCGCGCTTCCAACACCTTCGTCGCGCTAAAAGAGGCCGGGATTAAGGATGTGCGGATGTATTTCGGCTCCTGGAACGAGTGGAGCCGCAACCCGGAATTGCCAATCGAGAGTGGTCTGCCGTTTGCAGCAGCCGCTGAGTAACAAATCCCCGTAGGGCGGGTCCACGCCCGCCTTCACACCATCGGCCCGAAATGGCGGGTCGTGGACCCGCCCTACGCATCAACACCAAAGGTCCACAATGAGCTTCCAGTGCGAGATCTTCGATCCGAGCGTCGTTCACGGCCAATCCTGCGGCTGCGCGGCACACGGCGTCTCCACCGCAACCGGTGACAGCCGATTGAGCGAGGTCGTCCGCTCCGCCGCCCTGCGCGCGGTCTTCCCCGATGCTGTGCAGCGCCGCTCCTTCCTCAAAGCCGTGGGTGCGTCGACCGCGCTGGCCGCTCTCTCGCAATTCCTGCCGCTCGACGCCGTCACTGCGATGGCGGCCGATGCGTCCGGTCCGCTGGAGAAGCCCAATCTTAAAATCGGCTTCATCGCCATCACCTGCGCCTCGCCGATCATCATGGCGCAGCCGCTCGGCTTCTATTCGAAATACGGCATCAACGCCGAGGTGGTGAAAACCGCAGGCTGGGCGGTGGTGCGCGACAAGGCGCTGAACAAGGAATACGACGCCTCGCATTTGCTCAGCCCGATGCCCTTCGCCATCTCGCTCGGCATCGGCTCGGTGCAGCAGGATTGGCAGATCCCGGCCATCGAGAACATCAACGGTCAGGCGATCACGCTTGCCATGGCGCTGAAGGACCGGCGCGATCCCAAGACCTGGAAGGGTCTACGCTTCGGCATTCCGTTCGACTATTCGATGCACAATTACCTGTTGCGCTACTACCTCGCTGAAGCCGGCCTCGACCCCGACACCGATGTCCAGCTCCGCGTCATCCCGCCGCCGGAGATGGTGGCAAATCTGCGCGCCGGAAATATCGATGGCTTCCTCGGCCCGGACCCGGTCAATCAGCGCGCGGTCTATGACGGGCTGGGCTTCATCCACATCCTCTCGCGCGAAATCTGGGACGGACATCCCTGCTGCGCTTTCGGCACCTCCAAGCAGTTCATCGCCGAGAACCCGAACACCTTCCTTGCATTGTCGCGCGCGATCATCGACGCCACCGGCTACGCCAACAAGGCCGAGAACCGCGAGGAAATTGCCAAGGCAATTGCTCCGGCCAACTACCTCAACCAGCCGGAAATTGTCGTGACGCAAGCACTCACCGGCACCTTTGCCGACGGCCTCGGCAACGTGATCAAGCAGCCGCTGCGCGCCGGGTTTGATCCGTTCCCGTGGGAGAGCTTCGGCGTGTGGATCCTCACCCAGATGAAGCGCTGGGGGCAGATCAAGGGCGATGTCGATTACGCCACGGTGGCCAAGTCGGTCATGCTCGCCACCGACGCGCGCAAGCAGATGGAAGGTCTCGGGCTCAAGGCTCCGGCCGCGAATTCCAAGACCTTCGTCGTCATGGGCAAGCCGTTCGATCCATTCAAACCGGCCGAATATCTCGCCAGCTTCCCGATCAAGCGGACCTGACCATGGGTCGCGTTCGTTCCGCCTGGGCGGCACCGATGCTTTCGGCGCTGCTGTTGGTGCTATTCCTTGGGGCCTGGCAACTGGCGGTGCGCGACACCTCGCCCACCGCTGGGATGGACCCGGAATACGCCAAGCTGATGGGGGCCGCCGCCAACACCGGCAAGTCCGCAATCCCGACGCCGGTGGACGTGTTCCACAAGATGATAGGGGCCGTCACCGACCCGTTTTATGATCACGGCCCGAACGACAAGGGGCTCGGCATTCAGCTCGGCTATTCGCTCGCCCGCGTGCTGCTCGGTTTCACGCTGGCCGCCATCGTGGCCATTCCCGCAGGCTTTGTGATCGGCATGTCGCCCGTCATCGGGGCTGCGCTGAACCCGTTCATCCAGGTGTTGAAACCGGTCTCGCCGCTCGCCTGGATGCCGATTGCGCTCTACACAATCAAAGACAGCAACAAATCCGCGATCTTCGTGATTTTCATCTGTTCGGTCTGGCCAATGCTGGTCAACACCGCCTTCGGTGTGGCGGGTGTGCGGCGCGAGTGGCTGAACGTGGCGCAGACGCTGGAAGTCGGCGCGTGGCGGCGCGCGATCTTCGTCATTCTGCCGGCCGCGGCGCCGACGATCTTCACCGGCATGCGGATTTCCATCGGCATCGCCTGGCTCGTCATCGTCGCCGCCGAGATGCTCGTAGGCGGTACCGGGATTGGCTATTTCGTCTGGAACCAGTGGAACAACCTCTCGCTCGCCGATATTCTGCTCGGCATTCTGCTGATCGGCCTCGTCGGCATGGCGCTCGACCGCCTGCTCGGCCTGTGCGCGAGCGCTGTGACATGGAGGGAGTGAACCGGATGCATCCGTATCTCTCCGTCGAGGGCATCGCACGACGTTACGGTGCGCGCACTGTCTTCCGCGATCTCTGGTTCGGCGTCGAACGTGGCGAGTTCGTCTGCCTGATCGGCCATTCCGGCTGCGGCAAGACCACCATCCTCAACATCCTCGCCGGTCTGGAATCCCCCGATGCCGGGGCGCTGGTGATGGACGGCCACGAGATCGCCGGTCCCTCGCTCGATCGCGCGGTGATCTTCCAAAGCCATGCGCTCTACCCCTGGCTCTCCGCCCGCGACAATGTCGGCTTCGCCTTGCGGTCCAAACACCCAAAATGGACCAAAGCCGAAATCCGCGACCGCGCCCAGGCCGCACTCGAACTCGTCGGCCTCAAGGACGCCGCCTTGCAGAAGCCGCGCGAATTGTCGGGCGGCATGAAGCAGCGCGTCGGCATCGCCCGCGCC
>CAITEF010000184.1 GCA_903891315.1 uncultured Rhodospirillales bacterium
CGCGATTATAGAAGGGGTGATGATTGTGGTGGCGGCCGCGATGATCGTCGACCAGGCCTATGGCAGCTTCCGCCACCCCGAGCCGTTGGGCGATCTGGCACTCGGTCTTGGATTGAACGCGATCTCCAGCGTGATCAATGGCGGCTGGGCGTTTCTGCTGCTGCGCATGGGCAAGCGTCTGCGCTCGGCGTCGTTGAAGGCGGATGGGCATCATCTGATGGCCGATGTCTTCACCTCCGCTGCCGTGCTGATCGGCGTGGGGCTGGTGCTGGCCACCGGGCAGCAATGGCTCGACCCGCTGGTGGCGGTGCTGGCGGCGCTGTTCGTTTTCTATTCCGGCGTGAAGGTGATCGGCGGCTCGGTTGGCGGGCTGATGGATGAGGCCCCGCCGCCGGAGATCATCGAACGCATCCGCAACATCGTCGCCAACCAGGCGGAGGGGGCGATTGAGGCACATGATTTGCGGACGCGTCATGCCGGGCGGCTGACCTTCCTGGAATTCCATCTCGTTGTGCCCGCCGCGATGACGGTGTTCGACGCCCATGAGATCTGTGATCGGATCGAGATCGGGCTGAAAGCCGAGATGGAGGGGCTGATGATCAGCATCCATGTTGAACCCGAAGGCAAGGCCAAGCGTCACGGTGTCCTGGTTATCTGAACGCCACAGCGCACCAATCTCGGTCGAGCGTTCCATCCATCCGGGCATTGCGGTCTCGGTGGGCGTGCATGCATTCGCGGTGCTGATGCTGCTGTGGCATCCGGATTTCCGCATCAAGGCGTCGCCGCCCGAAATTCCGGCGGAGATCAAGATCACCATCGGCAACAACGCGCAGCAGAACGGTGCACCGCCGCCCGGCCAGCAGAGCCCGAGCCAGGACGCGGCCGCGCCCACACCGCCCGCGCCGCGCACCGAGCCCGGCATTCTGCCAGCCCCCCCACCGCCGCCCCCTCAGCCGCCGCAGCCGCAAGCCGAACGGCGGGTTGCACGTCAGGGCCAGCCGAGTCCGCGTGCGGATGTGCGTCTGGGTGATGGCGTTGCCACCCCGTTCGGCATCCTTGATCACGAGCAGCCTGACGACACATCAACGCCCGATCAGTTCAACATCCTGCCCGCCTACCCGCCAGAAGCCGCCCGAAACCGCGAGACGGGGATGGTGGTGCTCGAACTGCATATCGACGAGACTGGGCAAGTCGCGCAGATCGATTTGGTCGAATCCTCCGGCTCTGCCGCGCTGGACCGGGTGACCATCGAGGCGCTGAGGAAATGGAAATACCGGCCCGCCATTCACAATGGCAGGCCGGTGCCATCGATCCGGGTGCAACGGGTGGAATACAGATGACGGGGGAATTTTGATGGTGCGGATCGACCGGGTGACGACGCGGGGCGGTGATGGTGGAGAGACCTCGCTCGGCGATGGCAGCAGGCTCGGCAAGGACGCGCCGCGTGTTGAGGCGATCGGTGCCGTCGACGAGGCCAATGCCGCCATCGGATTGCTGCGGCTCCATTGCTCGGGCGAGCCGGATGCCATGCTGGCGCGGATTCAGAATGATCTGTTCGATCTCGGTGCCGATCTGTGTGTGCCGGGCGAGGGCGGTGATCGCCTGCGATTGCCGGACAGCAAGCCGGCCAGGCTGGAAGCCGAGATGACTTCGATGAATGATGTGCTCGGCCCGTTGACCAGCTTCATCCTGCCCGGCGGCTCGACCGCCGCCGCCCACGCCCATCTCGCCCGGACGATTGTCCGCCGTGCGGAACGCCGGTTGGTGGCGTTGGCGCATTTGGAGGCGGTGAATCCGAACCTGATCCTCTATCTCAATCGGCTGTCAGATCATCTGTTTGTGCTCGGACGGATGCTGAACAACAATGGGGCCGACGACGTGTTGTGGGTGCCGGGCGGCTGAACTCCCCGCCTTGTCTGACGCCGTCATAGCGTGCAAACTATCAAACGATAAAAACGCAAAAGCGCAACACTCCGGGGGAAACATGTCACAGGCCGCTTCTGCCGCTCTGCCTGCGGAACTGACGCCGGAAGAGAACCGCGTCTTCGCCAAGATCGCCTGGCGGATCATGCCGCTGTTGGTGCTCGCCTATATCGTCAACTTCCTCGACCGCACCAATGTCGGTGTGGCGGCGTTGACGATGAACAAGGATCTCGGGCTGACGGCCACCCAGTTCGGCCTCGGTGCTGGCCTGTTGTTCGCCAGCTATTGTCTGTGCGAGGTGCCGAGCAATCTCGCCCTTTACAAATTCGGGGCGCGACGCTGGCTGGCGCGGATCATGATCACCTGGGGTCTGATTTCGGCGGGGACGGTTTTCGTCACCGGGGCGCAGAGCTTCTACGTGCTGCGCCTGCTGCTTGGGGCGGCCGAGGCTGGATTCTTCCCGGGCGTGGCGTTCTTTCTCACGCTGTGGTTCCCGGCGGCGTATCGCGCCCGGATCTATGCGTGGTTCCTGCTTGGCGTGCCCGCCTCCTCGATGATCGGCAGCCCGATTTCCGGCCTGTTGCTTGGGATGAACGGGGTTTGGGGCTTTGCCGGGTGGAAATGGCTGTTCGTGGTGGAAGGTCTGCCTGCGGTGATCCTCGGCGTGATCATCCTGGTGATGCTGGCCGATACACCGCAGAGCGCCTTGTTTCTGACCCAGGACGAAAAGGATCTGGTGGCGCGGCGTCTGGCCAGCGAGGTGAAAGAAGGCGAGAAGCGGCAGTTCTGGGCGAGCCTGGGGGATCGCCGTGTGCTGCTCCTGGCGCTGATTCAGTTCACCTTCATCGTCGGCAGCTACGGTGTGGGGATTTTCCTGCCGCAGATTGTCAAGGCGCAGCATTTCTCCAACGCCGAAGTGGGCTTCATCACCGCCATCCCAAGCCTGGTCGCCTGTGTGGCGATGGTGCTGTGGGCGAAGGTGGTGGATCGCACCGGCAAGAAGATCGTCAATCTGGCGCTGACCAATATTCTCTCCTTCGGCGGCTTCGTGCTGGCGGTGTGGATGAGCGACAATTTCCTCATCGCCATGCTGGGGTTGACCTGCGTCGTGGTGGGAACGGCGACCGCGCGCGGCATCTTCTGGACCATCCCGCCGCGCTTCCTCGGCGGTGTCGGTGCCGCCGGTGGGTTGGCGTTGATCAACTCGATCGGCGTGATCGGCGGCTTCGTGGGGCCCTATATGATGGGCTACGCGCAGGACGCCACGGGTTCGACCAATGCCGGGCTGTTGGCCCTGTCGGGCTTCCTCGCGGTCTCCACCGTGGCCACTCTTTGTCTGAAATTCTTCATCAAGGCTGAATGACATGTCTTTGAATTTGCTGTTCCTTGAAGGTGACGGAATCGGCCCTGAGATTGCGGCCGCCACTGAGAGCGTGCTGCGCGCCGCCGATCAGCGCTTCGGTCTCGGGCTGAATTTCTCCCGCGCTCTGATGGGCTTCGACGCGCTGCGCGAGCATGGCACCACGTTTCCGGACGTGACATGGCACGCATGCGAGGCGGCGGACGGGATTGTGCTCGGCCCGGTCTCACACAATGACTATCCGCCGCGCGACAAGGGCGGGCTGAATCCGTCTGGTGAGTTGCGCATTAGGCTCGATCTGTTCGCCAATATCCGCCCCTCTCGCACGCTGCCAGGGGTTCCGCATCCGAGCCGCCAGGAATTCGATCTGGTGATCGTGCGTGAGAACACTGAGGGGTTCTATGCCGACCGCTCGATGTTCCTGGGCCCGGGCGAATATATGCCGACGCCGGATATCGCGCTCGCCACCCGCAAGATCACCCGTCATGCCTCGATGCGCATCGCCGAGCAGGCCTTCGCGCTCTCCACCCAGCGGCGCGGCAAGGTTTGCGCGGTGCACAAGGCGAATGTGATGCGGGTGTCGGACGGGCTGTTCCTTGAATGCGTCCGTGCCGTTCGCGCGAAATATCCGCAGGTCGAATATGAAGAGCAGATCGTTGACGCGATGGCCGCCCATCTGGTGCGCCATCCGCAGCGTTTTGACGTGATCGTGGCGACCAACATGTTCGGTGACATTCTCTCGGATGAGGCCGCTGAACTTGCCGGTGGCCTGGGCCTTGCCGCCTCGCTCAACGCGGGTGCCGAACGGGCGGTGGCGCAGGCGCAGCATGGCTCAGCACCCGATATCGCGGGCAAGGACGTCGCCAACCCGGTGTCGTTGATCGTCTCGGCGGCGATGCTGTTGGCGTGGCTCGGGGATCGGCATAAGCGACGTGAGTTGATCGATGCGGGCAAGCGGATCGAGGCGGCGGTTGAGGAAGCGCTCACCGAGCCTGCCACCCGCACGCGCGATCTGGCTGGTGTCCTTGGAACCAAGGCGTTTGGCGAGGTTGTGGCTGCAAAGGTGCGCGCATGAGCCAGCATTCCAAGCCGAAAGCTGTGATTCCGGCGGGTGGCATCGACTGCCATATGCATGTCTTCGGCGAACTCGACGCCTATCCGCCATCGCCCAAGCGCAGCTACACGCCGCGCGTGGCGACGCTGGAGGATTATCTGGCGATGATCGGAATGCTCGGCCTGGAGCGCAATGTCTTTGTCCAGGCCAGCGCCTATGGCACCGACAATGCCTGCATGCTCGATGCGATGCGGCTGCGCGGCCATCTGTGTCGCGGCGTGGCGGTGATCGAGCCGGACATCGCCGAGAGCGAACTCGATGCGATGCACGCGCTCGGCGTGCGCGGCGTGCGGCTGAATATCGCGACCTTCTCGCTCACCGACACTGATGGTCTGCGCGACCAGTTGCGTCGGACGATTGCCAAAGTGGCCCCGCGCGGTTGGCACGTGCAGATTTTCGCGGGTCAACAGATGCTCGCTTTGCTGCGGTCGGAAATCGAGGCGTCTGCGTGTCCGATTGTGATCGACCATATGGGGTTGGCGGTGGCCACTGCTGGGTTGGATCAACCGGGCTTTGTGATGTTGCGCGAATTGCTCGGCCTTGGTCATGTCTGGGTGAAGGTCTCGGGGTTTTACCGGGTCTCGCACAATGCGAGCGATTTCTCCGATGCCACGGCCTATGCGCGTGCCCTGATTGAGACCAATCCGGAGCGCTGCGTGTGGGGCACCGACTGGCCACACACCGGTTCGCATGGTGGCGCGGTGAGCGATGGGCCGCCGTTGATCGAATATCGCAAGCTGGATGACGGGATTTTGCTCGATCTGCTGGCCGATGCGGCAGGGCCGCATCTGCGCCGCGTGCTGGTAGAGAATCCGGAGAGGCTTTATCAGTTCTAAAGAGGTCTGGAGGGAATGTTGATGCGTATCGCCCGCACTCTGATTGCCGCAGCCATCGGCCTTGTCCTCGCCGGACAGGCCCGCGCCGACCTTTCCCCTCAGGAAGCAGCCCTTTACGAGGCAGCCAAGAAGGAAGGCTCGCTGACGTGGTATGTCTCGGCGCCGCTGGAGGGCATGCAGTCGCTCTCAAATGAATTCCAGAAAAAATACCCTGGAATAAAAATACAAATGATGCGGACTGTTGGTGTTGCACAATATCAAAAATTCTCCGATGAGACCAGTGCGAAAAAATACATCGCTGATTTGATGCAAAATTCCGACTTCCCCTCGATGCAGGCTCTGGTCGACGAGGGGCACGTGCTGGAATGGAAAGTGCCGTCCTCCGACAATTTTCCGGCGGAATTCCGGATCGGCAATTTTGCCTATGCGCATTACACCTCGACCAATGCCATCGTCTACAACGCCAACAAGCTGACACCGGATGAAGTGAAGCTGCTGGAAGCGGATTGGAAGAACGTGCTTGACCCGCGCTTCAAGGGGCGTTTTTCGGTCAGCCCGATGAAGTGTGGCGTGTGTTATGCGCCTATTCACATGTTCATGGACCCGAAATTCAAGGATCGTTACGGCGCAGAATTCCTCAAGGGCATCGCCAGCCAGAAGCCGGCCGTGTATTCTGAAGTGTTGGTGGCGTTGGACCGTGTGGTGGCTGGCGAGCAGGATTTCACCGTCTCGGGCTGGGAGGCCTCGGCGGCTGTCAAATGGATCGATGGCGCGCCGGTGCGTTGGGTATTTCCGCACCCGACGCCGATTTTCGGCAATTCGTACCTTGCGATTTCAAAATACGCGCCGCATCCGAATGCCGCCAAATTCTTCCTCGATTGGCTGACCAGCGTGGATGGCCAGCAGACCATGCAGCGCGTCTATGGCGCGCAGGGCACGCTCAAGGGCATCAACGATGAGCGGCCTTACACGCATGAGAGCTGGTACCATTCGCCGGTCGAGCTTTATGACGTCGACTGGAAGCGTTGGGATGCGAATTTCCACAAGGATATGGATCTGTTCGCCAAGACGATGAAAGAATCCCAGTGAAATTCTTTTTTACGTCATTGCTTCGTCGCTTTGCTCCACGCAATGACGAGCGGAACGCATGAAGCGGCTTCGTGAACACTTGCCGTCTTTGGCATTGCTGGCGCTGGTCTTCGTTGTCGCCATCATCCCGCTGCTGTTCGTGGTCGATGCCGCCTTCTACCGGGAGACCCGTGTTGGGCTGGCGGCGGATCGCAGTTCGACGGCAGTGGTCGACGTGTTCTTCGGTGCGGAATATCTCGGCTATCTGGCCAAGGCCTTGGCGCTTGCCGGCATCGTGACGTTTTTCTCGTTGGTGATCGGCGTGGGGCTCGCGCTGATCATGGGACGGACGAACATTGGCGGGAAACGGGCTTGGGATGCGTTGATCACGCTGCCGCTCTATCTCTCGCCATTCACCGGTCTGATGGCCTGGATCGCACTTGCCTCGCCGAAAACCGGCTTCATCAACACTGCGATTGCGGCGGTGTTCAGCAACAATTCCGGAGCGATTGTCGATATCTGGACATTCTCCGGCGTGGTGTTCGTGATGACCTTGTTCTTCTGTCCGCTGGTCTATCTGTTCACCGTGGGCAGCCTGCGCGGGATGAACACCTCGCTGGAGGAAGCCGCCCGCATTGGCGGTGCCTCGCCGCTGATCACGATCTGGCGGATCACGTTGCCGATGTGCCTGCCGTCCATCGTGGCCTCGGCGTTGCTGGTGTTCATCCTCGGCGCCGAGATGTACACCATCCCCGGCATCATCGGCTCCAATGCCGGGTTCACCACGCTGCCCTGGCGGATTTTCGAGGATTCGACGGCGGTGCCCGTCCATCGCGCCCATGCGGCGGCGGCTGGCACTTTGCTCTTGCTGGTCACTGTCGTCGGCGTCTGGCTGCAGGGGCGGGCGACGCGGGTGAGTGCGCGGTTTGTCACCCTCGGCGGCAAAGGGTTCAACGGGCGGCCGCTGCGGCTCGGGCGCTGGAAATATGCGGCGATTGCCTGCTTGGCCGCCTATGTGCTGGCGGCTGACATTCTGCCGTTCGGCGCGCTGCTGATGTCCTCGGCGATGAAATACAGCGCGGGCAGCATCACCGCACAGGTGCTGACCTACAAGCATTATGCCTCGTTCTTCACCACCGAGAACATGCATGTGGCGTTGATCAACACCGTCATCTTGGCGGTTGCGACCGGAGCGCTCTGCATGGGGCTCGGCTTCCTGATCAGCCATCTGGCGTTGCGCAAGCCGACGCGGCTGAACAAGGCGGTGGCGTTTCTCGCCGTGTTGCCGGTGGCGGTGCCGGGGCTGGTCTATGGGCTGGGGCTGGTTTGGACGTTTCTGCGCACACCGCTTTACGGCTCGATCTGGGTGCTGCTGTTCGCCTATGTGGCGAAGTTTCTGCCCTATGGCGTCATTATTTGCCGCACCGGGCTGTTGCAGGTGCATCCCGAACTGGCGGAAAGTGCGCGCATGTGCGGTGCCACGGCGCAGCGCGCACTGGTTTCGATCACGGCCCCCTTGGTCAAGGCCACGCTGGCTGCGGTGCTGTTTTTTGTCATGCTCAATGCAATCAAGGAATTGTCTGCTTCCGTGCTGCTTTATTCCCAGGACAGCGAAGTTCTGTCCGTCCTCACCTGGCATTACATGGATTCCGGCGACTACCAGTTCGCCGCCGCCATTGGCTTTGTACAGACATTGATCATGCTCGCCGTGGTGTTCGCTGCCCAGAGCCTGTTCCGTGTCCGTCTTGACCGCGCATTTGGGCAGGGAGGCGGTCGATGAGCCATGTGAAGCTCGACAATCTGTCCAAATCCTATGGCGACAGCGTTGCGGTGGGCGGCATCGATCTGGAGATCGCGGAAGGCGAATTCGTGGTCCTGCTCGGCCCGTCCGGCTGCGGCAAGACCACCACATTGCGCTGCATCGCCGGGCTGGAGGATATCTCCGGCGGGCAGATTCTGATCGACGGCAAGCCGGTCTCCACCAAGGACAGCACCACGCCGCCTGAGCAGCGCCAAATGGGCATGGTGTTTCAGTCCTACGCGGTCTGGCCGCATATGAGTGTGGCGGAGAATCTGGCATTCGGTCTCAAGCTGCAAAAACTGTCGCAGATGGAGATCGAGAAGCGCATCGCCGAAGTGCTCGATCTCGTGGGCCTTGGCAGTCTGGCCGAGCGCGGCATTCACGAACTCTCCGGTGGCCAGCAACAACGCGTGGCGCTGGCCCGCGCCGTGGCGCTGCGTCCGCGCGTGCTGTTGTTCGACGAGCCGCTGTCCAATCTCGATGCGCAATTGCGCGAGCGGATGCGCTTCGAGTTGCGCCAATTGCAGCAGGCGCTTGGCATCACCGCGATTTACGTGACGCATGATCAGCAGGAGGCGATGGTGGTCGCCGACCGGATCGTGCTGATGAACAAGGGCCGCATCGAGCAGATCGGCACCCCGCGCCAGCTCTATCGCCAGCCG
>CAITEF010000185.1 GCA_903891315.1 uncultured Rhodospirillales bacterium
CTTGGGATTTCCGCCAGCCAAGCGGCGCAGGGGATGTCGGTGTGGTCGATCCTGGTGTTCCCTGCCTTGTTCACCGCCGGGATGACCTTGCTGGATGCCACCGATTCGATCCTGATGCTCGGCGCCTATGGCTGGGCGTTCAGCAAGCCGATCCGCAAACTCTATTACAACCTCACCATCACCGGGCTCTCCGTTCTGGTGGCGATTGTGGTGGGGGGGCTTGAGGCGCTGAACCTGATCGGCGATCAGTTCGGCCTGTCCGATGGCGGTGGGTTCTGGGGGGCCGTTGGCGCGATCAACGACAATTTCGGCCTTCTCGGCTACCTGATTGTCGGCCTGTTTGTGGTCGGTTGGGTGCTGTCGTTCCTGATCTACCGCGCCAAGCGCTACGACGAGATCGAGACGGCATCCCCTTAAACTGCATCCTTCGCATTGCTGCATCGCCGCAGTTTCCAGTTGCAAATCACTCGCAACAAGCCTAGCTCTCGAATTGCGAATAGCTCGCAACTGCGGTTTGGGGTGTGCACCGATGCTGGTGGCGATGATCTTGGTGTTTCGCGAGGCGATGGAGGCCGGGCTGATCGTCGGCATCGTGCTCGCCGCCACCGAGGGTGTGGCCGGGCGATTGCGCTGGATTGCAGGCGGCGTTCTGGTTGGCGTGTTCGGGGCAGCGCTGGTGGCGATCTTTGCTGGGGCCTTGTCCGAAACGTTCGAGGGTGCCGGGCAGGAAGCCTTCACCGCCGCCATCCTGCTCTTCGCGGTGGCGATGCTGTCCTGGCATATTCTCTGGATGTCGCAGCATGGCCGCGAGATGGCGGCCGAGATGAAGCAGGTCGGCAAGGCGGTGCGGCTCGGCGAGCGCTCGCTGATGGCGCTTGCCACGGTGATCGCGGTGGCGGTGCTGCGCGAGGGGGCGGAAGTGGTGCTGTTCCTGTTCGGGCTGGTTGCCTCCTCCCATGACAGCGCGGTGTCGCTGATGGTTGGCGGAATCGCCGGGCTTGGCTTGGCATGTGGACTGTCGTTCCTGCTGTATCGCGGCCTGTTGGCGATCCCACTCAAGCACCTGTTCGGTGTGACGAATTGGATGATCGCATTTCTGGCTGCCGGGATGGCAGGCACGGCGGCGGCGGTGTTGCATTCGGCCGATCTGCTGCCCGGCTGGGGTGAGCGGATTTGGGACACCAGCGCCATTCTGGCCGACAACGCTCTGCTCGGACGTGCCCTGCACGCGCTGATCGGCTATTCCGCCCGTCCATCCGGCATCCAGCTCGCCGCCTGGGCGGCCACTCTGGCGGCGCTGGCGATCCTATCGCGCATTGTGGGTCGCCCAAGGCCCAAGCCAGCGGCCATTTTGGCGATCACCATTCTGCTGCTGGCCGCCCCGTCGGTTCGCGCGGATGAGCCGCTGATGATCGAATTCCGCAACCACCGCTTCGTGCCAGAGCAGCTGACGGTGCCCGCTTCGGTGAAATTCAAACTTCTGGTGAAGAACACCGACGACACCGCTGAAGAATTCGAAAGCACCGAACTCAACCGCGAGAAGCTGGTCGCCCCCGGCCAGACGATCACGGTCTTCCTCGGCCCGCTTGACCCCGGCACGTATCACATCTTCGGCGATTTCCATCAGGACACCGCCCGTGGCGTTCTAGAGGCAAAATGATGCGCAATCTTCTGGCCTGCACCGCGGCGGCAATGCTGCTCGCGGCTCCGTTGGCACGCGCCGACTACCACATGCGCAGCCCGACGGAGATCGATTTTGGCGAGGTTGAAATCGAGCACAATGGCGCTGCCGCCTTCGATCACTTCAAGGACAATTCAGGCGCGCGCAGCTATACGGTTGAGATCGGCACCGGGCTCACGCCGTGGTGGCACACCGAAGTGGAAGTCGGCTTCCAGCGCGACTCGGGCGCAGCGCAACCAACGTTGCTCGACGCACTGGTGTGGGAAAACATGTTTCAGCTCGCTGAACCGGGCGAATATTGGGCGGACCCTGGGTTCTACATCGAATACGGCCAAAGCCTGACCCGCGGCAGACATGCCAGTGCCAACGAGATCACCTTCGGCCCGGCGGTCTCCAAGGATATCGGCAAGACCACCAACTCGATCAATCTGTTCTTCACGAGGTTGCTCGGACCCGATCAGACCACGCAAGGGCTGGATTTCACCTATGCGTGGCAGACCAAATGGAATGTTTCCGAACGCCTCTCCCCCGCGCTGGAGATTTACGGTGATGCCGGCGTGGTTGGCCGCTCACCTGCCCTATCACAGCAGCAAATGCTGATCGGCCCCGTGGCGCTCGGTGCGTTCAAGCTGCACGATCTCGGTCTCGGCAATGCGGGCAAGTTGAAATACGAGATCGGCTATCTGTTCGGAGCCACGCCCGCCAGCCCGAATGGCGTGGTACGCTGGCGGCTGGAGTTGGAGATTCCGTTCTGAAATACGAACATGCCCCCGCCAACCCATCATTGCAAACGAAGTGCAGCAATCCATCGCTGAGCTGTCTGCATCGCGGTGGATTGCTGCGCTCCGCTTGCAATGACGAGGTGATGTTGGATTAAAACTTTGCGTTTCTTGTCATCACCAGACGCCGCTTCTGGGTTTCATCCCAAAATCACCTGACCCCAAGGTTTAAGCCGCGCTCTTGTTCGCCCGGAAATCCTTGATGTCGCAGAACGTAAGGCCCGCGTTCAACTCCGTTGTCCGCCGCATCATGAAGGCCGAGGTGGCCATATAGACCGGGTCGCCATCGACATCGTCGGCCATGTTGGAGCGGTTGTCGGAGGCGAATTTTTCGATCACCGCCTTGTCACCATACATCCAGCGCGCGAGCTGATAGGGCGTGTTGTCGAAGCTGATCTCAACCCCATACTCGCCCGCCAGCCGTGCCTGGAGCACGTCGAGCTGCAAGGTTCCCACCACGCCCACCATCGGCTGTGAGCCGTCCTGCGGGCGGAACAGCTGCACGACGCCTTCTTCGGCGAGTTCCTGCAAGGCCTGACGCAGTTTCTTGGCCTTCATCGCGTCTTTGATCTGCACGCGGCGCAGGATTTCCGGGGCAAAATAGGGCACGCCGACGAAGTTCAGATCCTCCACCTCCGACAGCGTGTCGCCGATGCGCAGCGTGCCGTGGTTGGGAATGCCGACCACGTCGCCGGCATAGGCCTCATCGGCGATCTGGCGGTCGCGGGCGAAGAAGAATTGCGGGGCGTGCAGCGGGATCAGCTTGCCGGTGCGCACCTGCTTGAGCCGCATGCCGCGCATCAGCTTGCCCGAACACACGCGGGCGAAAGCGATGCGGTCGCGGTGGTTGGGGTCCATGTTCGCCTGGATTTTGAATACCAGCGCGGTCAAATTGGTCTCGGTCGCCTCGACAATGCGCGTGTCAGCGGGTTGCGCGCGCGGGCGCGGGCCGTATTCGGCCAGACCGTCGAGCAGGTCTTCCACGCCGATCTCGCGGATCGCCGAGCCGAAATAGACCGGCGTGAGATGGCCGGCGGCAAACGCCTCCACATCGAATTCCGGCAGCGCGCCACGCACGAGTTCGAGTTCCTCGTTCATCTGGATCATGCGCGGATCGGATTGCGAGACCTCGGTGGTCAGGCGGTAGGTGAGCTTGCGCAGGTCGTAGGTGCCGATGAACTCCGACGCGCGACCGACCGGCCAGGTCACCGGCGCGGTGTCCAACGCGAGGGCAGAGGAGACCTCGTCGAGCAGCGAGAACGGGTCCTGCGCCTCGCGGTCCATCTTGTTGATGAAGGTGATGATCGGAATGTCGCGCAGGCGGCAGATCTCGAAGAGCTTGCGGGTGCGCGCCTCGATGCCCTTGGCGGCGTCGATCACCATCACGGCGGCGTCGACCGCGGTCAGCGTGCGGTAGGTGTCTTCCGAGAAGTCTTCATGGCCCGGCGTGTCGAGCAGGTTGAAGACGCAATCCTTGTGCTCGAACGTCATCACCGAGGTGACGACAGAGATGCCACGATCCCGCTCGATCCCCATCCAGTCCGACCGCGTGCGGCGGCGCTCGCCTTTGGCGCGGACATTGCCCGCGAGCTGAATGGCCCCGCCCGCGCGCAGCAGGCGCTCGGTGAGGGTGGTCTTGCCCGCGTCAGGGTGGGAGATGATGGCGAAGGTGCGACGGCGCGCGATTTCGCTGGAAGTATTGGTGCTCATGGCGGGGGATATAGCCCCCCGCCATGACAGTCACCAGTGTTTCATCCGGTGGGGCAGACCCCGCCGGATGCGGATCAGTTCACCTTCACCCAACGCATGAAGATGCGGTTATCGGCAGGCTGGACGATGTCGATATTCTTCTTCGCTGCCCAGACGATCGTTTGCTGATGCAGCGGAATGGATCCGACATCTTCCTGCACATGGCGCATCGCTTCGTCGATCATTGCCTGACGCTTGGTTTGATCGAACTCGCTGGCCATCGCCTCGATCAGTTCGTCGACGCGCTTGTTGGAATAGCCGCCATCATTGCCCAGGCCGCCGCCGTTGACGCCGCGCGTCTCGATCAGCTGCTTGAGCGCGTTGTGAGCGTCATAAGTGTCCGGCGTCCAACCGAGCAGGTAGAAGCTGGTCTCATAACGCGGATAGCCGACCTCGGCGAAGAACTTCGTCTTGGTGCGGGCATAGACCTCCACCTTGACGCCGACCTTGGCCATCATCGAGGCAATCGCCGTGCAGATCGCTTCGTCATTGACGTAGCGGTCATTCGGGCAGTCGAGTGTGATGGAGAAGCCGTTCGGATAGCCCGCCTCGGCAAGCAACGCCTTGGCCTTCGCCGGATCCGCTTTCGGACGCTTGTTCAGCGCCGGGTTGAAGCCGTTATTGCCTTCACCCCACAGCTCGGCCGTCGGCCTCGCTTGGCCGCGCATAACCACCTTGGCAATCGCATCTTCATCAATCGCCAGCATGAAAGCCTGACGGACGCGGATGTCCTTCAGCGGGTTCTTGCCCTTGACGTCCGATTTCAGCAGCTCGTCACGCAATTGATCCAAACCGAGATAGATCGTGCGCAGCTCCGGCCCTTGAATGAGCTTGAGTTTCGGGTCGGCAGCAATGCGGTCCATGTCCTGGATCGGCACGGCATAGACCATATCGACTTCACCCGAGAGCAGAGCCGCAACACGGGTGGGTGCCGAGGCGATGACATCAAACTCGAACCGGTCGAGGTTGTGTTCAGCCTTGTCCCACCAAGTCGGGTTGCGCTCCATCACAGTACGGCGATCCGCTTCGCGAGAAACGAGACGGAACGGGCCGGTGCCCATCGCGCTGCGCAGCGCCGGGTTCTCGTTGGTGCCGACAATCGCCGGCTCAGCCGAGTTGTTCGCAATGCACCATGCCTCGTTCATGATCACCATCGAGACCAGTTCGGAGAGGATCAGCGGGTCCGGAGCCTTGGTCTCAATATCGACGGTCAGGTCGTCAACCTTGCGGATTTCCTTCACCGATGCCACGCCATCGGCGAGCTGGGACGACTTGGACTCGATCCGCTTGAAGGAGAACAGTACGTCGGCAGCCGTGAACGCCGAACCATCCTGCCACTTTACGCCCGGGCGCAGATGGAACCGCCAGACAGTGTCGGACAATTTCTCCCAGCTTGTGGCCAAAGCGGCCTCAACGCCGAGTTGCTTGTTGCGACGCACCAACCCTTCGAAAATATTGGCAAGCAGTGAGTTCTGAACGGTCTCATTAAGGGTGTACGGGTCCATCGCCCGCACGTCGCCATTGTTGGCCCATTTGAACTCGGCGGCCTGGGCCGGAATTGCGATCACGGCAGCGAGGGCTGCCATCATGATTTTGGAACGCATCGAAACGATCCCCTTTGGTGGATTGAGGGATGATAGACGCAGATCGGCACTGCGCAACAGGCATGCCGTGCTTAATTTTAGAAAGAACGCCGGATTACGCCAACAAAGCAGCTGCCGGACGCATTTCACCGACGATGGTCCCGTTCCAATTCGTCAGCTTGGGGCGAACCAGAGCCGCAAAATCCGGATGCGTCGGGCGCAGGAAGCGCTCGATCAGTGCCGCGGTCGCCACTTCGGCAGCACGTCCCGCGCCGTCGCGCGCTTTGACCGCGATGCCCAGGCCAAGCTCGGGCAGCGCGACGCAGAACACGCCCTCCGCGCCCGTCTTGCTGAACACCCGCGGGCCGAGCGCGTTCATCAGCACCGTGTCGAACCGCCCCTCACCGCCCACCATGAACGGATGTGCGGCCACCGCGCGACGCAGGCGGGAGGCCGCGAGGGCGCGGTCGGCGGACAGGCCGATCCCGGTGCCGAACCGCGCGAAAGCCACCGCCAAGGATTTCAGCGGAATCGCGAAGGTCGGGATCGAGCAACCATCAACACCGCGATTGCGCGCATCGAGTTTGGTGCCGGTGGTCTCGGACAAAGCGGCCGTCACCTGCCGCATGGTGGCGTGATCGGGCTGGATATAGCCCTTCGGATCGACGCCGCTGTCACAGGCGAGGCAGATGAAACCGGAATGCTTCCCGGAGCAGTTGTTGTGCAGCGCGGAAGGTTTGGCACCGTCTGCGGCGAGGCGATAGACGCTCGGTTCGTGCTTGGGCCACTGCACGCCGCATTCCAGACAATCCGGCGCGCGCCCAGCCTTGGTGAGCATGGATGCGGCCGTCTCGGTGTGCTCGCGCTGGCCGGAATGGGAGGAGCAGGCCAGCGCCAGCTCGGCGTCGGTCAGCCTCAGACGATCCGCGGCGCCGGTCTCCACCAGAGGCAAAGCCAGCAGCGCCTTGACCGCCGAGCGCGGGAAAAAGGCTTCCTCGACATCGCCGAGGCCGAAAACCACGCGCCCCTGGCTGTCGACCACAACAGCGGCACCCGCGTGGCTTGATTCGACCAAGGCCCCACGCGTCACTTCAACCAGGGTCGTGTCCATATGCGCCATCCGTTCCGCCAATTGGGCAAAGAAAAACCCGCTGCACACCGGGTGCAGCGGGTTTGCCATAGAGCGAGGCTGCGCGCCAATCAGCGCGAGTAAAATTCCACCACCAGGTTCGGTTCCATCTGCACCGGATACGGCACATCGGACAGCTTGGGAGCGCGCACGAAGCGGCCCTTCATCGCACGGTGGTCAACTTCAACATATTCCGGAACATCGCGCTCACCGGACTGCGTGGCATCGAGCAGGGCAACCATCTGCTTGGACTTCTCGCGCACTTC
>CAITEF010000186.1 GCA_903891315.1 uncultured Rhodospirillales bacterium
CGATGAAGAATGCAATCTCGTCGAGCACTTCGCGCGCCGACAAGCGGCCTTCTGGCGCCTCGGTCTGGCGGTTTCCATGCAGTGAAACCAGAGCATAACGGTCGCATCGCAGCACCCGCACGTCCGTCGGGCACAATTTTCCGTCGGCGCGACCCAGAGTGGCGGTTGGAGAGATGTCGCCGACCTGGGACAACAGATCGCCGCGCATCAGCATCTCGGTCTCTGTCCGCAGTTTCTGGCGGGCCGAGGCGTTCGGCACCGCACGATTCCACAGATTGTCAATGTGGCTGATCTCGCCGTTGCGTATGCCGAGAGCATGCATCATGGCATCGTTGCACAGCAGCAACGCGCCGGTGTCGCGCTTGACCACGCAGATCGGGACCGACAGGTTCTCGGTCAGCCGTGCAATATCCTCCTCCAGCAAACGGGTAAGACGGATCGTCGCACTGCGCGCCGCGGTCTCGGCCTTCGGCTCTTTGGTTGACGCTTCTGCGGCAATCGACGCTGGCAGATCGATCCGCCCCCGTCGCAACAGGGCTGCCATCTCATAGGCGGGGACTGGCACGCAGAGCTGGAAGCCCTGGACCAGCGAACAACCCGCCTCAATCAGAACTGCCAACTGTTCTTCGGTCTCAACGCCGGTGCCGACGACCGAGATGCCGAGTTCGCGCGCAAGGGTGATCGCCGAGCGCAGCAATGCGACCTCTCGCCCCCCCTGCACGCTGCCAGCCACCAGCCGTGGCGCCAATTTGATCCGACCAAAACCGCCAGTGCCGATGCGCTCCAGCGACATCGGCCCGGCACCAAAGCGGTCGACCGCCAGACGAACGCCCAGACGCTGAATGCGGTCCATGTCGATGAAACCGCCGCCCGCCGAATCAAGCGCCGTGGCCTCCGTCAGTTCGAAGTCCAACAGCGCGGGCGACACCGAAGAATGGCTCAGGATCTCGGCAATGCCGTCGATGAACTGGCGGGTGCGATGCGCCGGAGCCTGACCAATATTGACCGCCGTTTTGACCACCGGCACGCCGTCCGACCGCCATGAATCAATCTGACGGCAAACCTCGGTGAGCACCCAAAGATCGATCGCAGGGGTCAGCCCGGCCTTGGTTGCTGCTGTGAGGAAGCTGCCGGGGGCAAGCAGACCGCGACGCGGGTGCCGCCAACGCAACAACGTTTCGATCCCTTCAATGCGGCCCTGCGGCAGTGAGATGATCGGCTGGTAGCAGAGCTCGAACTCGCTGCGGACCAGCGCCATCCGCAATTCCTGCGCCAGACTCACCCGCTCGCGCACCTCGGCATCGAGCTTGGCGGCGAAGAAGCAGTATCGGTTGCGTCCCTCATCCTTGGCCCGATACATCGCGACGTCGGCCTGCATGATGGTCTCTTCCGCCGACATCATACCAGCATTGTTGAGCGAAATGCCGATGCTGACGGCGACGTGCCGGTCGCAGGCATCAAACTGGAACGGTGCCGAGATCGCCGCGAGTAGCTTGGCGGCCACCGTTCCGGCATCTGCGGGTTCACGCAGGGCAGTTTGAAGGACGGCGAACTCGTCACCGCCAAGCCGCGCCACCAGATCGGTTTCGCGCACGGATCGGCGAAGTCGCTCCGACACTGCCACCAGCAGTGCATCGCCCACGTGATGGCCGAGCGTGTCGTTGATGTCCTTGAAATTGTCGAGATCGAGGTAATGAACAGCGAACATATCGCGCCGCCGCCGCCCCTCGGCGATCTCACGTTCGACAGCCTCGACAAAGGCGTGTCGGTTGGCTAGGCCCGTGAGCGGATCGGTGCGCGCCAAATGTTCGATCCGCGCCGTTGCCCGCCACGCCTCGGTGGCGTGCCGCAGAGCGGTCGGCAGACGGGCGAGCGTGCCAAAGGTGACAACGTCATAGGCACCTTGGGCTAGGCTCGCCTCAATCGCCGCCTCGTCCGCCAACGCCACAACCGGAACGCCAGGCCAAGCATCGAACAACTCGGCCAGACCGGGGACTGCGTCTATCTCCACCAGAATGACGTCGGGCGAAACGCCAGGGCTCATCACTGCTGCGTGGTCATCAATGATTTCAAAGGATGCCCGCAGGAGCGATGACTTCACCTGCGAATAATGCACGGATTTTGGATTCGACTGTTTGCCGATCCACAAGACACGCCCGACGTCGAGAAACCCTCTCGGCGTGGATGTTGCGATCTCAGAGCTCAATAGCTTCAGCGCCAATTTTCTCATTGCCCGGCAATCCACCGATCCTGAAAACGCTATCATGGTGGCATACGGGACGCTACCATCACCTATTTATCCGTACTTGGCGACTCGTGCGGCCATTGGGCAGGCAATGTTCGACGAAGTTCATCAAACGATGCTTGGCGCCGCTATCCGCTGCCACGTTCTCCCGAAGTTACGCAGGACGTTGCACGGGATCTCGGCCTCGACAAGCGGGAAATCATGGCAACAGTGCATTCGCGCACGCAATCGGCCATGCGGCCCGGTGAATGGCAAAGACAACTGCTATCGTGCGATAAACATCGCGATGAAGCCAGGAGGGAACGCCATGCGATTCGCCACGCTGCCGGACGGTGCGACGCTCGCCTATGATGATTACTATTTCGGACCGCCTTGGCTGAAGCCTGAGACAATCATCCTGGTGCATGGCTTCAGCAAGAACCGCAGATTCTACTATGGTTGGATCGCCAAGTTGGCCGAACGCTTCCGGGTGATCCGCGTCGATCAGCGTGGTCATGGCGATTCGAGCGCGGTGCCGCAGGGTTTCCAGATGGCGCTGCGCCCGTTCTCCGACGACCTCGCCGCCTTTACCAAAGCCATCGGCATCACGCGCGCGCATTATGTGATGGCGGAGTTTACCTCGGTGGTCGGTATCGATTTCGCCAACGCCTATCCCGAGTTGATCCAAACCCTCACCTTGCCGGGCTTCGCTTTCCGCTATGTCGGCTCCCCGGTGGATCGTCACGAA
>CAITEF010000187.1 GCA_903891315.1 uncultured Rhodospirillales bacterium
AGATCACGCAATTCGGTCAGAGACAGCGTGATCAAATCCGGGGGCGGAGACATGGACGCATTGATTCAGAAACCGCCGCTTCGCGGAAGCAAAATCAACACGATGCCCGGGGTTTTGCCCCTCTTACGCCGAGGAGATGTAACCTCTTGTTTTACAGCGTGATTCCGGGCTCTCGTGAATTCCACCGCCGGTCGTCACGCGCTAGCCCAGCCCCAGCCACATCAGCCATTCGTCGCCGTAGAGCCAGATCAGCCAGCCGGATGCGGCCAGGCACGGCCCGAACGGGATGGCCGTGTCATGGGCCAGGCGCCGACCGGCCAGGGTCGCGCCACCCACGGCCGCCAGCCCGATGCAGGCCGCCAGCAGCATCACCAGAGGCAGCGCGGCCAGGCCGAGCCAGGCCCCGAGGGCTGCCAGCAGCTTCGAATCCCCCATGCCCAGCCCCTCGCGGCCACGCAGCCGGCGATAGATCAGCGCCAGTGACTCGAACAGTCCGAAGCCAAGTGCCGCCGCCGCCGCCCGGTCGGCCAGCAGGTCGCGCCCGGCGAGGGCCGCCAGTCCCAGGCCCGCGGCCAGCAATGGCAGCGTCAGGGCGTCGGGGAGCAGCATGCTGCGCAGATCGATCCAGGCAAGTGTCAGCAAGGTCCAGCCGAACACGCAGCCGGGCCAGGGCGCATCGGTCGCGAGGCAGGCCCAGCCTGCCACGGCCAGCGCCGCGAGCTCGACGATCGGATAGAACCAGCTGATCTTCTGCGCGCAGCAGGCGCTGCGGCCGCGCAGTCCGACGAAGCTCAGCAGGGGAACGAGATCCTGCGGCCGCAAGGACCGGCCACACGCGTCACAGGCCGAGCGCGCCAGCCCGATCCGGCGGCCATCGTGAAGACGGCGGATCATCACGCCCATGAGGCTGCCGATGAACGGGGCGGCTGCCACGGGCAGCAACCAATCCGGCAGGGTCGGCAGAGACGACAGGATCATCGCACAACACTACGTGCGGCTCGTCATGCCCGGCAACCGGTGCGCGCGCCTCGTTTGAACCCTGCCCCGGTGTTCACCGAGACCAGAACGGGGCAGCGGTGCGCCGGGCGCGCCGCCCGTGGTGGGCCGTCTGGGCCGATGTGGGTCGATACGGGAGGCTGCGAGCTGTGGCACCGACGACGCCATGCCGCGCCTGCGCAGCGTCACCGGTTCCCCCTCCCCCTCAGGCGCAGCGGCTGTCGCAAAGCCAAAGGCAGGACAGCCCGGGCGATGCGGCAACACCATCGCGCGAGGACATGGCCCAACGGTCGTGCACCGGGACCATCGGCAGGAGTGCCACCCGTCATCGCATCGGGGCCCGTCCGTCATTCCAGCGGTGACAGGCCACCTCATGCCCCAGGTCCGCAACCGTTGCGACCGGTTCCTCGCTGCAGCAGCGCGCCTCGGCGATCGGGCAGCGCGGGTGAAACCGGCAGCCGGCCGGCGAGGCCAGCGGCGAGGGAGGATCGCCGGTGATCAGCCCCGCATCGGCCGCAAGCCCGCAGGTCGTGCGAGATCATCAGGATCGTCAGATTGAACCGATACCGCAACGTGGTCAGCCGGTTGAGGATCTGTGCGCGGATGGACGCGTCCAGGGCCGAGGTGGGCTCGTCGCACACCAGGAATGTCGGGCGCAGCAGCAGGGCACGGGCGATGACGATCCGTTGCAGCTGTCCGCCCGAACATTGTTCCGGCAGGCGGGGGAGGAACGAGGCATCCAGTCCAACCTCGACCAGCATGTCGCGCACCTGCGCGGCGATGGCGGCCTCCGGCTCGCCGGCTTGCCGCAGCGGGGCCTGGAGGCTTTCGCCGATCGTCATCCGTGGGTCGAGGGCAGACGCGGCATCCAGAAAGATCAGCTGGGCGGTCTAGTGATAGCGGCGCGCCGCGGCAGCGGACAGATGGGCGATGTCCTGCCCGGCCACGGTCACCTGGCCGCCGTCCATCGGTGCCAGGCGCAGCAGCATCCGCGCCAGGGTGCTCTTGCCGCTGCCCGATTCCCCCACCAACCCCACGGCCTCGCCCGCACCGATGCTGAACGAGACCTTGTCGAGCGATCGGATCAACCTGGCGTGCCAGAACAGTCCGCCGACGTCATAGGTCTTGACGACATCGCGCACGACGACGAGAGGCGGCGCCGCGATCGCGGCTGCCGATGGCTTGCCTGCGATCGCACCGGATTGCGGCGCCGGCGCCGCGGCCTCCCGCTGATCGGACCAGCACCGGAGCCATCGATCGCCGGCGCCCCGCACCATCCGCGGCTCCTCGCCGGCGCAACGGCGCGACAGTCCCTTCGCCACGGCCACCGGGCAGCGCGGCAGGAAGCGGCACCCGGTTGTCGCATGCGGGCCGCTCATCCCGGCGATCGCCTCCAGCGTCCCCGCGGTCCCGGCCCGCAGCAGCGACGCCGCCACCAGAGCCTGTGTATAGGGATGCAGCGGCGCGGACATGATCGCGGCCGCCTGGCCTTCCTCGACGATCCGTCCGGCATACATCACCGCCACCCGGTCGGCCAACGCGGCGACCACGCCGAAATCATGGGTGATCAACAGAATGGCGAGCCCCCGGTCCTACCGCTCGCGCGCCAGCAGCCGGAGGATCTGCCGCTGGATGGTCACATCGAGCGCCGTGGTCGGCTCGTCGGCGATCAGCAGATCCGGATCGGCGCTGAGAGCGGCGGCGATCATCACCCGCTGCGCCATGCCGCCGGAGAGCTGGTGCGCGTAGCTGCCGGCACGCAGGCGCGGCTCGGGAATGCCGGTCTCGCGCAGCAGGTCCACCACCCGCCCGGCTGCGGCGGCGCGGCCGAGACGGCGATGCCGCCGCAGCGGCTCGGCCACCTGGGCGCCGACCGTGGCGGTCGGGTCCAGCGAGGCATGCGGCTGCTGGAACAGCATGCCGATCCTGGCGCCGCGGATCTGATTCCAGCGCGCCTCGGAGGCGCCCAGCAGCTCCTCGCCGTCCAGCCGGACTGAGCCGTGCCGGGCCTCCTCGCCGCGCGGCCTGGCGTTCTATGCTGTGAAGATCGCTCGCTTGGGGGGATATCGCAACCGCAGGAGCGATCCGCCACCCGGCAACATCGTCATATGGCGCGGGCTCACGCGCCTGACCGACATAGCCCTTGGGATAAGCCTTGCCGCCAAACTTGTGGGTAATTGAAAGCATGACCGGACGCTTACGTCTGAGGCGGCACAGGTGAGCACCTCGCGCGCGAACGGTTCCATGACCTCGTCGCTCCCGACGAGGGGGATGTCTATGAAACGTACAATCCACTTGTAGCGCATATCCGCCCGTTCGGCCTGGCGCGGCAACGACGCAGCCAGCACCATCAAGTTGGCGCTGCGTGCATCGAGCATGATTGCAACCAACAGCGCCAGCTTGTCGCGCTGGGTCTTGCGCTGAGCGGGCAGACGACGCCGCAAATCGGCCGATATCCCGGCCGGCAGTTCAACCACCGCGCTGGTCATCGCGAATCCGCTTCAAAAGGGCAGGCTCCTTAAATAAAACGCAGATTCAGCGAGTCAACGCAGCGTCAGCGAAACTGATGGGTGGTGAGCCTCAAGGGTAAACTTCCGGGGTGAGATGTATCATCATCTTTGGCACGGAGGGATCGGCACACGCGGATTGCCGCGAAACCGCCAGGGGAACAGCGTCACAGACACTCCGTGGGTCATCTATCTTAATAATGCGTTGACTCAGGTGAGGATCGATTCTACCGTGATATATTAACGAGATGGCATGATGCAAGTGCATCGAACAACGCTGACGAGGCTAATAGAAGAGCGATGATTTCAAGCATTTTGAAACCACCAGATCACTTCGACCATGAAGGCTTCCTCTATCGGACGCTGCAAGAACACACCCGTCGTCAGCCGGTCCCTGGATGCGTGGCTCTGATTGGTGATTCCAGGCATTACGTCTTAAATTGGGACCGTCTCGCCGGACGAAGAATAATGACGTGCGGTCTGCCTGGCGCCGTCATCAGGCACGTCGCGGAAAGCGCCCACTTCACTCTTCACACAATTCGGCCGAGTGCAATAATAATACAGGTTGGTATCAACAATCTGTTTGTTCCACTCGATGATCCGCAATGGCTAACGCTCGACGAGGATCTGGGACGTCTTTTCGACGCGGCAATGGCGCATGCCGGCATCGTGATTGTCACGACACCATTCCCGATAGAAAAGGGCTTCGACGAACCGGATTCATCGGTGCTGCTTCGGGCGCAATGGCTTGCTGAGGAAGTCGTTCCCGCAATCTTCCGCCAGGCGGCGACGCGCTCCCTTCCCATCATCGACTTGTTCCGCGAGTTCAGTACTGACGACGGTACGGCCAAACCAGGCACGACTGTCGACGGAATTCATTTCAGTGCAGAGGCGACCGTAGGGGTCAGGGCGCTCTACGAGGCGCGACTTCTAAACTTGTCGCGCAGCAGCACAGGAGATCTTGGCGCTGCCATCGATCTTGCATGTGCTCAACTCGATGCAGCACGCAACGACTTTGATTGCCTGCGCGCGATCTTGCCACAGTCGCGGAAGGCGACATACGAAAGCTCCGACGGATTTACCGTCTGGGAACGCGCAACGGACCCGTTCCTGGAGGATCCAAAATTCAAGAGGGCCTACGCCAAAGGCAACGCGACGGGCCATCGGTTCGGCGATCCGAAGAACCTTCACATCGAATGGCGCGTGCTGGTCGGCTGCTGGGCCGCTTATCATTGCCGGCTCATAGAAGGTGATTTCGTAGAATGCGGTGTGAATACCGGCATCCTTGCGAATGCAATCGAAGAATATATTGATTTTAATAACATTTCTAAAGATTTTTTTCTATTTGATACATTTAACGGAATTCCTGTCGAACAGGCTGCGCCGGGGGAGATTGAACATGCGCAGAGCATGAACGATGCATTCTACTGGGATTGTTTTGATATCGCACAGAAAAATTTTTCCCACATGCCGCGCGCGCGGCTCGTGCGCGGAGTCGTGCCCGAATCGCTATCCACTGTGCAGATCGATAAAGTGGCTTTTCTATCGTTGGATATGAATATTGCCGCACCAGAACTCGCTGCGCTTGAGTATTTTTGGGATCGGCTGACGCCGAGCGCTATCGTTTTATTTGACGATTATGCCTATGGCGCCGTCCAGAGAGAGGAGATGAACCGCTTTGCAATATCAAAGAATACCAGTATTCTCCCCCTTCCTACCGGACAGGGACTGCTTATCAAGCCGTTTATTTAATGATTATGAAATTGCTCCGAAGGGCAGGCTTGGCCTCGGCGTTTGCGGGTTTCAGCCCGGCAGAGCAACCCGGCACCACCGGACCGCTGCAAACCGTGGCGGAATGCTGATTCCCGACGACCGACCAGCCCCCCCCAGAACCAAGCTCCACTCAAGCGTCCCTCTCCCGCTTGCGGGAGATTGTGGCACGAAGCGCCCGATGAGGGCGCAGCCACCCCATCAAACCCTGCCCAACACTTCATCCACACAAGCCACACACGCCCCCCGCACACACAACATCGACTTCGTCCATTCACCCCCCCCCGCCAGCGATCCCCTCCCTCCGTGCCAATGATGATGAGACTGAGGTGGCCCCGGGAAACTGGACAGGTGGCTAATGTCCTGACTCTCAATTGCCACCGCAAAACTCACGCAGCGATGGCGTTGTCGAGTGCTGCACGAGCTCGTTTGATCTTGGCGAGGATCTCCGCACCTGCGGCTCGCCAAACATATGGCTTGGGGTCGGCATTGCGCTGCTTTAGGTAGGCCTTGATGTCGCGGACGAGGTGATTGACCGAGACGAAGCTGCCGGCGCGGATGACATCGCCTGTCAGATCGGCGAAGAAGCGTTCGACCAGATTGAGCCAAGATGACGAGGTCGGCGTGAAGTGCATCTTGAAACGCGGGTGTTTTTCCAGCCACGCTCGCACCTTGGCGTGTTTGTGCGTGGCGTAGTTGTCTGCAATCAGATGCAGCTCAAGCTCGCGCGGTGTCTCGCGATCGATCTGTTTGAGGAACCGAAGCCATTCGATATGGCTATGGCTCGCCTCGGTGCGCGTGATCAGCCTGCCGGTCACCTGTTCGAGGGCTGCAAACAGCGTGACCGTGCCGTGCCTGACATAGTCATGGGTCATTGTGCGCGAACGCTTCGGTGCCAGCGGCAGGCCGAGTTGCGTGCGTTCGAGCGCCTGGCATTGGCTCTTCTCGTCGCAGCACAGCACGAGCGCATTGGTTGGAGGATTGAGGTAAAGACCGATCACGTCCCAGAATTTTTCCTCGAACTTTGGGTCATTCGACAGTTTGAAGGTCTTCAGGCGGTGCGGCTTCAGGTCGTTCTTCGACCAAATCCGCTGCACCGAACTGGCCGAAATGCCCGCATGGCGGCTCATCGACCGGATGCTCCAGCGGTTCCTGCCTGGCGGCGGGCGCGTTGCCTCGGTGATGACCCGCGTCACCTTCGCCGCCGCGATCGAGGTCTTGCGGCCACGGCCCGGTCGATCGGTCAGACCGTCGATGCCTGACCTCGCGAAACGTCCCGACCACGTGGAGACACGCTTGGACGTTGTGCTCAGCCGTTCCGCGACGGCTTCGACCCCGAGGCCTTCGAGCCGAAGCAAGATGATATTGGCGCGCTCGCGATCCCGCACGCTGATCGTGGTCGACCGTGAACGGCGTCGGAGTTCACCCACAACGGTGGGGTCGCCCTGCAGTCGCTTGATCGGTCGTGCCATTTGAGCAGATCCCTACGATTCAC
>CAITEF010000188.1 GCA_903891315.1 uncultured Rhodospirillales bacterium
CGCCGCCGCCAGCCTGCTCAACAATTCGAAAGACGTCGAAGCTGCCAATCAGCGTGCACTCGCTGCGGCGGCGGCCGCCAAACAGGGCGATCTGGCCAATGAAAAGCTGCTGAGTGGCCAACTGCCCGCCGGCACTCTGGGACCGCTGCCCGCTTCGGCCACGTTCGGCGCGGTGGATGCGCGTGGGCAGGCGGTGGTGTGCGGTGTGAGCATGAACAATTTGTTCGGCACCGGGCGGATCGCGCAGCGCAGCGGCATCATGCTCGCGGCCTCGCCCGCGCGCTTCCCGCCTCCGTTGCTGTCCATCGCGATCCTGCTCGACCGGGGCAACAATGTGTTTCATGGCATGGCTGCCGGATCCGGCCAGGAGGGCGCTGCCGGAGCAGCGGCGATTGGGCTGGCCGCCGGTCTGACCGGAAAATTGCCCGCGCAGCCGCCGGAGCCGGGCCGCGCCAATGTGATCTTCTGCCGGGACGGCGTACCGAAAGGCGGTGAAAGCTGCGTTTGGTCGTCCGATCCGCGTGGCTTTGGTGTTGCCGTCGGAGCCAATTGATGGTGCTGAAGGTCGGGCGGGGCGCTGAAGCCCCGCCATTCCTGGTGATGGATGTGATCTCGGCGGCCAATGCGCGGCAGTCGTCACTTCCACCCGGTGCGCCGCATGTCATCCGCATGGAAGTCGGCCAGCCCGGAACCGGAGCACCGACTGGTGCTGTGGCGGCGGTGGAGCGAGCGCTGAAATCCGGCTGGCCGATGGGCTACACCGAAGCGTTCGGCCTTGCCTCGCTGCGCGCGCGGATTTCGCGGCATTATCGCGACTGGTACGGCTTGGCGGTTGATCCCGCTCGCATCGCGGTCACAGTGGGGGCCTCCGGCGCGTTCCCGCTCGCCTTCCTCGCCGCGTTCAATCCGGGCGACCGGGTCGCGATGGCCGCCCCATTCTACCCGCCTTACGTCAACATCCTGCAAGCGCTGGGCATGGTTCCGGTGATGATGGAAGCGGGCCCCGCGACGCGGTTTCAGCCGAGTGTTGCCATGCTCGACGCGCTTGATCCGGTGCCGGACGGGCTGATCATCGCCAGCCCGTGCAATCCGGTCGGCTCGATGCTGCATCCCGATGAACTCGCCGCCATCGCGAAATGGTGCGCCGATCGTGGCGTGCGGCTGATCAGCGACGAGATTTATCACGGCCTGAATTACGACAGCAAGCTTGCCACCGCCGCCAATATTCCAGGCGCGGTGGTGGTGAACTCATTCTCGAAATATTTCTCGATGACCGGCTGGCGCATCGGCTGGATGGTCCTGCCGGAGGATTTGGTGCGGCCGGTGGAATGTCTGGCGCAGAATTTGTTCATCTCGGCGCCGCACATCGCCCAGGTTGCCGCCGAAGCGGCGTTCGACTGCACGACGGAGTTGGAGGCCAACATTGCCGCCTATCGCCGCTCACGCGATCTGCTGCTGCGCGAATTGCCGCAGGCCGGGTTTGACCGGCTGAGCCCGGCGGAGGGCGCGTTCTATATCTGGGCCGACGTGTCGCATCGCACGCAGGATTCACAGGAATTCTGCCGCCGGATGCTGGAAGAGGCCGGCATTGCCGCCGCCCCCGGCGTCGATTTCGACCGCACGCGGGGGCATCAGTTTGTCCGCTTCAGCTATTGCGGCCCGGAGGCCGACATGGCGGCGGCCTCGCGCAGGCTGCGGAACTGGCGCTGATCAGTCGCGACGATTGCCGATCATCGCCAGCAATTCGCGGCGGGTACCCTCGTTGTCGCGAAACGCGCCGAGCATCCGGCTGGTGACCATCGAGACGCCGGATTTGTGGATACCGCGCGTGCTCATGCATTCATGCTCGGCCTCAATCACCACGGCAACGCCGCGCGGTTCGAGCACTTCGTTGATCGTGTTGGCGATCTGAGCGGTCAGCTTTTCCTGGATCTGCAGGCGCTTGCCATAGGCGTCCACCACGCGGGCCAGCTTGCTGATGCCGACCACACGGCGATGCGGCAGATAGGCGACATGGGCTCGGCCGATGATCGGCACCATGTGGTGCTCGCAATAGCTCTCCACCCGGATGTCGCGCAGCAGCACGATCTCGTCATAGCCTTCGACTTCCTCGAAGGTGCGCTCCAGGATCGAGATCGGGTCTTGCAGATAGCCGGCGAAAAATTCCTCATAGGCACGCACCACCCGCGACGGCGTGTCGAGCAAGCCTTCACGGTTTGGATTGTCGCCCGCCCAGCGGATCAGCGTGCGCACCGCCGCTTCCGCCTCTTCGCGAGTCGGGCGGGGGTTGTCGATCACAGGCAAGGCTCGCGCAAGTTTCACCGTGTCATTCCTTATGTTCCGCAAGCGTTTATCGCTGCGGCACGTCGCTCTGACGGCTATGTAGGCACTCCCTCACCACTGGCAACCCGTCGACTTTGCTCAGGCTCTCAATGCACCACGCCACCATAATACGGGCTGTCGAGGCTGAACGTTGGTATATCAACATCGAAAGTGTTCCCAGTTTCAGTAAAAATCATGTGATATTGCCCGGTCATGAAGCCGGACGGGGTCTCAAGCGGCGTTCCGGAGGTGTATTCAAACGTCTCTCCAGGCTTGAGCACCGGTTGCTGCCCGATCACCCCTTCACCATGCACGTGCTGCTGCCGTCCCCGCCCGTCGGTGATCCGCCAGGTCCGGCGCAGCAATTGGACTGTCTGCGTGCTGAGATTTTCGATCCGGATCCGATAGGCCCAGACAAAATGATTGTCCTCCGGCCGGGACTGATCGGCGAGGAAAAAGCTGCGCACCCGCACGCTGATGTCTTTGGTTGTGGCTGAATAGTCGTCAGGCATGGACACTCTCCTGACCGGCATCAGGATGCGCCGGGCAAGAGAGTGTCAAGCCAAACCGTTGATCAGCCAAGGGCTGCCAGAGCCTGCTTCAGATCGTCGATCAGATCCTCGGCATCCTCCAGCCCGACCGAGAGCCGGATTGCCCCCTCGCCGATGCCCAGCTTGGCACGTTCCGCCTCGCCGATCCGCATATGCGTGGTGGTGGCCGGATGGGTGGCGAGCGATTTGGAATCACCGAGATTGTTGGAGATCGCGATGATGCGGAACGCGTTCATCAGCTTGAATGCCGCTTCCTTGCCGCCTTTCACATCGAAGGCCACCAGGGTGGAGCCGCCCTTCATCTGCTTTTGGGCCAGCGCGTATTGCGGATGATCGGTGCGGGTGGGGTAGCGCACGAACGAAATTTGCGGCTGCTCTGCCAAGAAATCCGCCACCTTGGTGGCACTCTCGCTCATCGCGCGCACGCGGATCGGCAGTGTCTCCAGGCCCTTGAGCATCAACCACGCATTGAACGGCGAGATCGAGGGGCCGGTGTTGCGGATGAAGGGCTGTAGCACCTCATCAACCCATTTCTTGCTGCCCAGCACTGCCCCGCCGAGCGCGCGGCCCTGGCCGTCAATGTGCTTGGTGGCGGAATAGACGACGATGTCGGCACCGAGTTCGAGCGGCTTTTGCAGCAGGGGCGTGGCGAACACGTTGTCCACCACCACAAGACCGCCGGCCTGATGCGTCAATTCCGAGACCGCTGCGATGTCGATCAAATCGAGCATCGGGTTGGACGGGCTCTCCAGCAGCACCATTGCGGTTGGCTTGGAGAGAGCGGCCCTCCATTCGTCCAGATTGCCGCCATCGACGAACGCCGTCTCGATGCCGTAGCGCGGCAGCAGGGTGGAGACGATCCAGTGGCAGGAGCCGAACAGCGCGCGGGAGGCGACGACGCGATCGCCGGTCTTGAGATGGCTCAGCATCGCCGAATGCACGGCTGCCATGCCGGTCGCGGTGGCCATGCAGGCCTCGGCCCCTTCGAGCAGCGCCATGCGGCGCTCGAACATCGCAACCGTCGGGTTGCCAAAGCGGGAATATTGAAAGCGGGTCTGTTCACCTTTGAAGGTGGCTTCGGCCTGCTCGGCGCTGTCATAGACAAAGCCCGAGGTCAGGAAGAGCGCCTCGTCGGTCTCGCCCCATTGGCTGCGCTCGGTGCCACCATGCACCAGCAAAGTGGCGGGACGCAGGTCGGACGGCAGTTTCGGATGGTTCGGCATAGAAGGCCCTGTCGCTGCGGGCCGACCGTGGAGGTGCTGGCAAGCCAGGACCATCCCGGCATGCGAGCGGGCCTCTTTAGCGCGTTTGTTTCACCTCGCCGCAATCCGGCCGGACAAATCACGAGGCTGCCACGGGGCAGGGGAACAGACTAGGCGGGGCGGATTGCGCCGTCAACGCGGGCTTCGTATAACAGCGGTGTCGCGGGTGTAGTTCAATGGTAGAACGGCAGCTTCCCAAGCTGCATACGAGGGTTCGATTCCCTTCACCCGCTCCAATCCCCGATCATCCGGTGCCGCGTCTCAATTTCTGAGACAAATCCGTCGTGCGTTAACCGGCGTTTCACCAATCTGCTCGAAAATTGGATCGTTCTCACGGATCAGAATGACCGTGTCGCGATCCCTGGGCCTGTCCGACGTTGCGTCGGAAGTGTCTGGGCCGAGGATTGGGATGCTCGGCGATGCAATCGAAATCCGGCGTGTTGTCGCCTGTTCTGTCGCGCCGTTCGGCTTTGGCCATCAGCGTCGGCGGATTGGCGACGCTGGCAAGCGGGCTGGTACCGATATACGACGCAAATCGTCACGCGCGGCCAGGGCGGTGGGACGAGATCGTCCCCGCCGATCCGGTGCGATTGCGACAAGACAGGGAGGCGGCCATGCGCAGTGTTCCGCGTCGTCTGACCCAACCGGTTGTGCATGACGCGCAGACCTTCGCCGATTGGCAGGATTTTCGCAGGCGTTTTGTCGCCGACGATGGGCGCGTGATCGACAACGTCAATGGCGGCGTGTCGCACAGCGAGGGGCAGGGCTGGGGCATGATGCTGGCGGTGGCTTCCAATGATCGCGCCAGTTTCGACCTGATCGCCGACTGGACGCGGCGGCACCTTCAGATCCGCCCCGACGCCCTGCACGCTTGGCGCTACGTGCCACGCTCGCAGGTCCCGGTGGCCGACCACAACAACGCCACCGATGGCGACCTGTTCATCGCAGGCGCTCTGTTGCGAGCGGCGTGGAAGTGGAATCGGCCGGACCTTGCCGATGCCGCGGCCGAGATTGCCACCGACATTCTCCAGCGCCTCGTGCGCGAAGCCGGCCCCCGCACCGTTCTGCTTCCTGGCGCGGTCGGTTTCGAGCAGGCCCACAGCTTGACCATCAACCCGTCCTATTACGTTCTCCCGCTGTTTGAGGAACTCGCCTCGCTGCGTCCGTCCGCCGCCTGGGGACGGTTGACCGAACAGGGTTTGGCCTTGATCGATGAAGGCCGATTCGGCCGCTGGCGGCTGTCGCCGGACTGGTTGCAGGTCGATCGTAGCACGGGTGCGATCAGCGCCGACCACCAGCGGCCAATGCGGTTTTCCTACGACGCGATCCGCATTCCGCTCTGGCTGGCCTGGAGCGGTGCGGGTCGCGAAGTGACCGGCGATTTCCTGGCCTATTGGCACCGTCATCAACCAGCGCCCCCTGCCTGGATCGACTTGTCGAACAACAGTCAGGCTCCCTATCCGGCTCCGCCTGGGATGATCGCAATTGGCCAAATCGCGTCCGAATTGGCGCAGGCGGGACAGAACAAGATGAATTTCGCGGCATTGCCTGCGGTTTCTGCTTCCCCTGACTACTACTCTGCGGCATTAACTTTGCTCGCACGATGCGTCTGCCGAGAGGCGAGTCGCGTGGTGACGGGTTGAGAATGCAGCGGGAGCGTGATTGTGAACAGGCGAGCGACCGACGTTGATCGTGCACTGTCCGTCATGGGCGGCGTGCAAATGAACTACATTTCGTTTGGCCCGCGCAAAGTCCCAGAGACGCCCGCCGAGTTAAAGGACATCTTCGTCTACAACGAGCTGGGCGAGGGCGAATACCGCGCGCCGGAGCGGATCGAGCCGGAACCGATTGCCGAGTTGCCTGGCTTGCCCGAACAGCAAGCCCCGATGCCCCTGCCGATTGCAGCGCGTCACGAGCAGGCAGCTCCTCTGCCGGAGCCATCGCGCGCCTCTGAACACGAACCGTTGCCGTCCATCGGCGTGCCGTTTTATCGCCAGATGCCGCCGGAGCCGCCGCGCGCTGAACCTGGCCGACGCGCCAATGAGGGTTTCGGCCTTCCGGAGCTGTGGCGCGAACGGCGCGATGTGCGCAATCCCAATTCCGCCCCGGTGGTGGAGGAGCGCTCGTTGGAGACGATGTTCCGCATGCTGGGCAATCGCACCCATGGCACCATTCCGTCCGGAAAACCGCCGGAAAGCGGCTCGGATGAGGCCGACCGCGGCGATCTGTTCCGCAGGCTCTGAAATAAGGCAGGAGCGGGCTCGGCGCCGTCGAAGAGGCGAATCGGATTGATACCGGAACGTCATCTCGCGACTGCACAAAATCGCTTCTCCTGCAGATCAAACTCCTTTATCATCACGGTGGGGTGTGCGGTTTCGTGCGCAGTTAAAAGGGTTGTTTGCAACCAATGCGCGTGGCACGGAACAATGTGATCGCAGACAGGTCCGGACTCGAAGCAACTTACATTTTTCGAAAATTTGCCTAAGTGTATTTTTTTCTCGGGATTTATTTGCGACGATTTTGCACATAATATTCACGCTGATCATGAGTTTTTGATTTGACCCGGGTTTTTGTTCATTGCATCACTTAAACATTGCAGTGGTGTCACGTGGTGCAAGTTGACGGATCGACATCGTTGCGAGTTTGAGGTTGCAAGAATACGGCGACGCGTCGTAGCAAACGCGACGGGGGCTCCGTGTTCGGAGTGCTGGGCTGGATGTGGCCGATCATTGAGGGGTCTGTCGTCTGCGCGGGAATTGCTATAAGTCGCCTGGATTGATGGCCGGTGCGATGAATTTGGTGTCGTCTCGCAGTTCGTAGAGCGTGCAAAATCGCGCGTTCCGTCGCAACGCGGAGTCGTTGCGACCGTTAGATTGGTGTTTGTCCGTGAGCTTTGACCAGAGAGTATATCAATGAGCAGCGATATAACCGAGCGGCCGGTTTTGGTGCGGGCCCGTCCGCCGGCAGGCAGCGCATTGGAGCGAATTGGTGGAATTCTTGCTCTCGTGTTGGGTCTCGTTACCATCGCGGCGATTGCGACAATTCCGCTCTCCGCCCGCCAGCAGGCGGCTTTCGGCCTCGCGTCAGCTGTCATTTTCGCCATCGCCAATCGCTACAAATCCCGCCAGACCACGCTGTTCCTCGTCGCATTGTCCCTGTCGGTCTCGTCGCGCTATCTTTATTGGCGGCTGACGGAGACCTTGGATTTCGAAAGCCCACTTGAGATTTTGCTGGGCTCCGGTCTGGTGGCAGCCGAGATTTACGCGGTCGTGACGCTCATTCTCGGCTATTTCCAGACGGTCTGGCCGCTGGAACGCAAACCGGTGCCCTTGACGTCTGACCCATCGACCTGGCCGACAGTGGATGTCTACATCCCGACCTACAACGAAGACCTGTCGATTGTCCGCGCCACCGTGCTGGGGGCGCTTTCGATCGACTGGCCAGCCGACAAGCTGAAAATCTACATCCTTGATGACGGTCGGCGCGAGCAGTTCCGGCAGTTCGCCGAGTTGACCGGCGTTGGCTACATCACCCGTTCGGACAACAAACACGCCAAAGCCGGCAATCTGAACGCCGCGATGACGAAAACGCAGGGCGAGTTCATCGCGATTTTCGACTGCGATCACATCCCCACCCGCGCGTTCCTGCAAATGACGATGGGCTTCCTGGTTGCCGACCCGAAATTGGCGCTGGTTCAGACCCCGCACCATTTCTACTCGCCTGACCCGTTTCAGCGGAACCTTGAGGCCGGCACCCGCGTGCCTGCCGAGGGCAACATGTTCTACGGTCTGATCCAGGACGGCAACGATTATTGGAACGCGACCTTCTTCTGCGGCTCCTGCGCCGTTCTGCGGCGTGAGGCGCTGAACTCGATCAACGGGTTCGCCACCGAGACCGTGACCGAAGACGCGCACACCATGCTCAAATTGCACCGTCGCGGGTGGGACAGCGCCTATCTGCGCTATCCGCTGGCGGCGGGTCTGGCGACCGAGCGCCTGGGTTTGCATATCGGCCAGCGTATGCGCTGGGCGCGCGGCATGGTGCAGATTTTGCGCATCGACACGCCGCTGCTCGGCAAGGGCCTCACGATCGGTCAAAGGCTGTGCTACACCCAGGCGATGGGGCATTTCCTGTTCGCCCTGCCGCGCGTCGTGTTCTTAACATCGCCACTGGCCTTCCTGCTCGCCGGACAGAACATTATCGCCGCCTCACCGCTGGCGATCACTGCCTACGCATTGCCGCACATGCTGCATTCGGTGGCGACCAATGCGCGCATCCAAGGCTGCTGGCGCCATTCATTCTGGTCGGAAGTCTATGAGACGGTGCTCGCCTTGTTTCTGGTGCGGGTGAACATCGTCACGCTGATCTCGCCGCGCCGCGGCAAGTTCAATGTCACCGCCAAAGGCGGTCTGCTGGAGAACGGCTTCTTTGACATCAACTCGGTGTATCCGAATCTGATCCTGGCCTTCTTGGTGATCGCTGGCGTGATGCGCGGGTTAATCGCGCTGGTGTTCTTCGACAACGAGCCGCTGGTGTTCCAAGCGCTTTTGCTCAACACGATTTGGGCGACCCTGGCATTGCTGATTGTCATGGCCGCGCTGGCCGTCGGTCGTGAAACCCGCCAGATCCGCTCGCGTGCGCGCCTGACCGCCACCGAGCAGGTGGTGCTGCATCTGCCGGATGGCCGCTTGGTCGCCGGGGTGACGCGCGACCTGTCGCAGGGTGGCGGCAGTATCATAGTGCAGCGGCCGGATGGCGTGCAGGATGGCGTTGAGCTCAACGTCGAGTTCCGTGTCGGTGAAGCCCCCGTTATGGTGCCGGCGAGACTTATTCGCTGGGATCGTCAGACTTTGCAGATTCGTTGGCACCCAACGACGATTGAAGAGGAAGCGCGCGTGATCCAGGCGGTGTTTACCCGAGCCGACGCCTGGACTGACTGGTCCGCCTTCCCGGAAGATCGACCGCTCGCCAGCCTCTGGCGCGTGCTTGTCTCGATCCGCGGCCTGTTCCGTCCGCGTGACCGTCGTCCGGCGCCGGCGCCGACGCAGGGCGGTGGTGGCACGCCGCGCAGTGGTGGTCGCGTGGCGGCGCCTGCGGCACAGCGCGCCAGCGCGGTGACCAGCACCACAGCCGCCGTGTTGCTCGCGCTGTTCATGCCGATGAGCTCGCTCGCCCAAGTGGCACCGACCACGGTGGTGCGCCCGGTCGCGCAGGCCCCGGCACCGTTGCCGAGCGGCTTCTCCACCTCGACAGCCGGCGGGATGACCGCCACCAGCGATGCCACAGCCGCCGACCCCAGCGCTGCGGCCACGTCAACGACGCGTCGCGTTGTGCTCACGCTTCGTCAGCTTGGCGCGAAAGGTCCGTTGGCGTTGCGCGGCACCTCGGCGCTACAGGGCGTCGAGTTCGGCATCCGTGCCGATGAGGTGGTGACTGCCGCTCAGCTCAACGTGGTCGGAGCGATGTCGCCGTCGCTGATTCCGGAATTCAGCAATGTCACCGTGACGCTGAACGAGGAATATGTCGGCACCATCCCGGTGGTGAAGGATCAGACCAATTTCACCATGGAACTTCCGGTCAGCCCGGTGTTCTTCCAGGATCTGAATCGCCTGAATTTCCGCTTCTCGGGTCGCTACACGCAGGATTGCAACGACCCGCTCAGCGGCCTGCTGTGGTCGACGGTCTACGACAATTCCACCTTGACCCTCACGCTGGAACGCCTGCCAGCACAGCGCGATTTGTCGCGCCTGCCGCTGCCGTTCTTTGACAGCCGCGAACGTCAGCAGCTCAACCTGCCCTTCGTGCTGGCGGCGACGTCGAGCGATGCGGTGCTGAAAGCGGCCGGGATCACGGCGGCTTGGTTCGGCCAAGAAGCCGCTTTCCGTGGTGCCCATTTCCCGGTCCAGGCCGATCTGCCACAGACCGGCAATTCCGTCCTCGTGGTTGTGACCAACGAAGGCAAGGCACCGGATTGGATGCCGCGCATCAGCGGCCCGACGCTTGGCGTGATCACCAATCCCAACGATCCGCTGTCGTCGATCTTGCTCATCGCTGGCCGCAATGGCGACGAGGCGGTGGCGGCGGCGCAGGCGCTGGTGTTGGGCAACCGAGCGCTCGGCTCGGATCTGGCGCTGGTCTCAAGCCCGAGCATGCCGGATCGTTCGCCCTATGACGCACCAAACTGGATCAACACCTCTCGTCCGGTGAAATTGGGCGAATTGGTGGATGCCACGGAACTGCAAGTGTTCGGCTATACCGGACTCTTGCATGTGCCGTTCCACACGGCACCGGACTTCTACACTTGGCGCAACCAGGGCTTCCCGATGGATATCCGCTTCCGCGCCCCTCCGGGCCCGGTGGTGGATCTTGCCCCGTCACGCCTCGATTTCGGCATCAACGGCATCTACCTCAACACCGCCTCGCTGGGTCTGGCCCAGGGATCGGGTTGGCTGATGAACCTGCTGGGCGTTGGAGCGCAGCGTGGCGAAGCCAAGGTGATCGTGCCGCCCTATGACGTGTTCGGTGCCAACGACCTGCAATTCTACTTCGACGCGCAGCCGATGCATCGTGGCGACTGCGTGGCGATCCCGACCGATCTGCAAATGTCGGTGGACCCGGACAGCACGATTGATCTGTCGAGCGGTCACCGGTTCACCGAGATGCCCAACCTGCAGTTTTTCGTGAACTCCGGCTTTCCGTTCACCCGGATGGCCGATTTCTCGGAGACGGCGGTGGTGTTGCCAGAGCGTCCGGGTCTGCAGGAGATCAGCGTTTATCTCGACACGATGGGTCGTCTGGCGTCGCTGTCGGGCTATCCGCCGGTGAAGATGATGCTGGTGCGGGCGGGTGAAGCCGCGAAGGCGACGGATCGTGATCTGCTGGTGATCGGCACGATCAGCCACTTGCAGGGTGCCTCTGATCTTCTGCGCCAGGGCCCGCTTGGCATTGCCGGTGGTCGCCTGAGCGTGGGCTTCCCAGCACAGCTGAGCAGTGTGCGTCGTCTGTTCGCCGACCGTTCCGACGCCGACCGTCAGCGTGCCGTCTCGACCTTGCAGGCAACATCGACGGACTCGATTGCAGCCTTGGTGGGTTTCGAGAGCCCGTTCACCTCGCACCGCTCGGTTGTGGCGCTGATCGCGGGCTCCGGGGACACGTTGGAGACCTCGGTGGCCACCATCCGCGATCCAGAGCAATCCGCCTTCGTGCAGGGTGATCTGGCGGTGCTGACCTCGGGGAAGGTGACATCGTATCGTGTCGCCGATACCTACACGGTGGGCAGCCTGCCGATCTGGCAATATCCCGGCTACGTGCTGCGCGATCAGGCCTATGCGGTGGTGATCCTGATGTTGATCGGTTCGGCTTTGTGTGGAACAGCGCTGTATTGGATGATGCGTCGACGTGGTTATTCCCGCTTGACTCCGGGCGAGCCTCCCGCGCCACATGCGCATTAATCGACCACCGCAGCTGAGGCCTTCGATGACCAAAAATTGCCCGAGCCGAACCCCGCGGTCGACACGTGGCATTGTGGGGATGCGCGGCGCGCTGGCAGTCGCCACCGCGTTGGCTGGCGGTTCTGCGGCGTTCCTGGCGATGCCGGGAATGGCGCTAGCGCAGACCGTCATGATCGCCCCGAAGGGCTCGCATCGCGCGCCGAGCGAGACCCCACCGGTCTATGCCGGTGCTGATATCGGCCAGGATGCGCCCAACGCGCTGTCCACGCCGCCGATCCTGCGCAACCCGGTCTCGCTGACGCCTGATTCCGCGCAGATTGCCGCACCGGCTGCAGCGCCCGCTCCGGTGGCTGCTCCGGTCGAAGTGACGCCGCCGCCCGCGCCAATTGCCGCCGCTGAGCCCGCGCCGGTCGCGCCCCCGATCACCACGCCGGTGCAGAGCGTGCGCACCCGTCCTGCGGTTTCGGTGGCCGCCGCCGCGCCGCGTGAGACGGATGCCGACGCATTGAACAGCGATGAGTTCAGTCGGCTCGAACGCGCCGGGCAGCCCTCGACGCGCAATCGGCCGACAGTGAGTGCAGGCGACTCGCCCCGTTATCTCGACACCCGGCCGCAGAGTGCTGCGCGTTACGCGGACGTTCTCCCGCCTGAACAGCGCTATCAGCCGCGCTATCGTGATCCGCAAGATCGCTATCGTCCGCCCACACGTTTGGCCGACAACAGCCCAACCCCCGGCGATGACGGACCGCTGGTCTCTCCCTCTCGTGCGTCATTCGCATCGTCGGACCGTCAGGTTCCGCCGCAGCAGGCGCGCAGTTCGGTCTATGTGCCGAGCGGTGCGGTGGCATATTCCGGCAGCAGCGGGACTTTGCCGGTCGCCAACGCTGGCGGGTATGACCCGGTGACCCAAGAAATCGACCGCAGCATCGCGCAGCTGCAATCCTCGCTGGCACCGTCTTTGATGGCCACGGCAGAGTTTTCGGGTCATAACGGCCAGTCAGGCTTGAGCCGGTTGAGCGGTTTGATGGTGCCGATCGAGGCCAGTTTCTCGCCCGGCGGCACTGGCGTGGTGAAGATCACCGTCACCCCGACACAACTGCAAGCGGGAAATCTGGGCAATTCGCTCTACAGCTACCCGACCTTTGGAACGATGGCGTTTGGCGTGACCGCACCCAGCGTCACCGCTGGCACCTACACGCCGATTTCTTACACTGGCAAGGTTCCCTCAGCGCAGACCGCTACTGGTGCCGCGATTGATCTGAGCTACACGCTCGGCTCGATCACCGCCGATGTCGGCAGCACGCCGATTGGGTTCCGCGAGCAGAATATCGTCGGCGGTCTCGTTTGGACGCCGAGCCTGAGTGACACGACCAATCTCCGCATCACCGGCGAGCGGCGCGCGCTGCGGGAGAGCTTCCTGTCCTATAGCGGTGCGGTTGATCCGTATTCCGGTCGCCATTGGGGTGGCGTGGTGCGCGACACCGCGCGGTTTGGCATCGAGACGCGCCAAGGTCTGTGGAACATCTATGGCTTGGTCGGCGGTGGTTATTACACCGGCGACCACGTTCAGACCAACAACATGTATGAAGCGGCCGTCGGGGCCACGTATCCGGTGTTCCGCTTCAAGGGTGAAGAACTTCGCCTCGGTGTCGATCTGCACTACACCTCATTCTACCGAAACCTGCGTTACTTCACCTATGGCCAGGGCGGATATTTCAGCCCGCAGCGTGACATAGCCTTCATGGTGCCTGTCACCTACCACAATCAGATCAGCCGCGATCTGTCCTACGACCTGCGCGGTGCGGTGGGATATCAGCTGTTCGGCGAGGCTTCGTCGCAGTATTTCCCGGATGATGCGGCGCTGCAGTCCAAACTCGTCGCATCGACGGCCTATGCCGGATTGCCGACCTTCTATCCGGGTCAGCGCGCGTCGGGGATCACCGGCGGCTTTGGTGGCCAGCTGGATTACAAGATCAACCGCAACTTCTCGATCGGTGCGCGAGCTGCATATGACCAGTCCGGCATCTATCAAGAATATGGTGGCGCGATCTACGCGAAATACATCTTCAACGGCTGGTATGGCCAATGACGGCAATGGCCGCGGAACGGGTTGATTGGACCCTGTTCCTGCGCGCCATGGCCGATGCGATTGACTCGCTGAGTTCCGCCACCGCGCGTGACGAGTTTCTGCGCGATATCGGCGTGCGCATCGCCAATCTGCGCCCGCTGCGCCATGTGTCAAACCTGGAAACGCTCGCCATGGAGGTCAATGACTTCCTGCGTGAGCAGGGCTGGGGCCATGCGAGGTTCGACCTGCAGGACACTGATCGTTCCTTGATGATCACCCATTCTGGCCTGCCGCGCCTGGGTGCCGCCGGAGACCCGCCCGGTACCTGGCTGACAGCGTTGCTCGAAGGGCTCTATACCACGTGGCTGGGGCAGATGGCGGGTGCGGATATCAGCCTCGTCGCACGCAGACTGCGCGCCTCGCCGGACACCACACTGCTCCGCTACGGAATGCAGCCGGTTTAAGCTACGACGCTGGTCCCTGAATCGCCGACAGCACGATGTCTGGTGTCAGGATCTGCGGCAGGATCTCGGCGTCGCCGGTGGCCGGATAATAGACATAGAGCGGCACGCCGTCGCGGCCCTGAGCGTGGATGAAATTGCCGAGTTCGGCGTCCTGGCGCGTCCAATCGCCCACCAACAATGCGACATTCTTTGCCTGCATTGCCGCGCGAACCCTGTCGTTGCGCAGCGCCACCCGCTCATTGACCAGACAGGTCACGCACCATGCCGCCGTCATGTCGACCAGAACAGGGCGATGCTGCGCCCTCAATTCTGCAAGATGCGCTGGTGTGAAGCGGTCATTGGCCGACACCGTGGTCGTCGGCGCGTTGCCCTCCAGGCCGAATCGCGCAGCCGAGCCGATCAGCACGAGCAATGACAGCGCCGCCAGACTCCCGCCCCATCGCCCGCCAAGGCTGACGAGCCAAGCCGCCAAACCCACCAGAACAAGGCCGCCGAGGCCCAGCATCGCACCATCCGCCCCGGCCTGAGCGGCAAGCACCCAAATCATCCAGGCAGATGCGGCATAGACCGGGAAGGCGAGTGCCTGTTTGGTGATCTCCATCCAACGCCCAGGTCGCGGCAGTTTCTGCGCCATGCTGGGGCGGATGGCGAGCAGAAGCGCTGGGGCGGCCAGACCGATCCCGAGTGCTGCGAACAACGCCAGCGTCGCCGGGGCCGAGGCGGTGAGTGCTGCCGCCAGGGCCACGCTCATGAATGGCGCGGTGCAGGGTGTCGCCACCAGCACCGCCAACACGCCGGAGAAGAAACTGCCGGGTGAGCCTGCGCGCAAGGTCAGGCTCTGCCCAATCCCACTCACCCGTCCGCTGACGGCGAAGACGCCGGAGAGATTGAGACCGACCGCGAACAGCAGCCACGCCATCACCACCACGAACCAGGGGGATTGGAACTGAAAACCCCAGCCTACAACATGGCCAAGGCGGCGCAGCACCAGGACTGCGGCACCGATCAGCGTGAAGCTGGACACCACACCCGCCGAATAGGCCAACGCCTCACGTCGCGCGGCTCCCTGCAGACTGCCGGAGAGGCGCAGAATCGCCATCGCCTTCATCGCCAGCACCGGGAAGACGCAGGGCATCAGATTGAGCAGCAATCCGCCGAGCAGGGCGAAGACAAGGGCCGTGCCGATCCCGGTTGCCGCCGCGACCTCGCCGGGTGTTGCGGTGATCGCAAGCGCGCTGCGCTGGCCGCCCGCATCGATGATCGTCAATATGCCGGGCACCGTCCCGCCCGGCTTGAACGCGCTCCCCGGTGTCAATGCGAGGGCAAAACCCTCCGGCAAGGCAGAGATGCTTTGCCCGGCCCCGGCGTCGATCAGATCCGGCGCATCGGGCACAAACCATGCATCCTGCGGTGCCACCCGGGCCAATCCTTCGCCGGTGATGGCCAAAACGCCGGTATCGGAAATCTTCGCCGAAAACGGTGCCGTCATCGGACGCAGCGATTGCGCCTGTTGGAACAGCTTCACCTGCGCTGATGGTGCCGGACGACCGGCCCGCAGATGCAGAGTGAAATTCGCCTCTTCCGGCACGCAGATGTCGTGGCAGACCAGCCAAGTTGCGTGCAGCTTGATCTCGCCCGCTCCCTTGGCCGGAATCACCAGCATCGGTTTGCCGGTGTAGCCGTAGGTGACCAGTGTCCCCTCCGTCAGTTTCTCCGGCGCAGGCCAAGCGATCTCGCCCACCGAGGCACCGGATGGCAGCGACCAATCGAGTTCCGGCGGCAGACCGGCGTCGCCGGGATTGCGATGATAGATGTGCCAGCCATCGGCGATCTCGAAACGCAGGCCGAGATGATAGGTTTGATCATTGCCCACCGCATCGGTGTCGGACACCAGCGAGACGGTGTCGCGCGGGCTGACGAAGGAATTGCTCTCGGCCGCACGCGCCGCCAGCGGTGCTGCGAGCAGAAGCAGGGCAAGCAGAATCTGGATCATGCGGCAGATATGGTCCGTTGTGCCTCGCAGTGCCAGTGACACAATGCTAATCCGCCGATGCATGTCCGATTTCCCACATCTTCCCGTCGCCGATTGTCTTGACCGTCTGCTCGCTGTGCTGGAGGGCGGCGGCAATGCCGTGCTGGTTGCCCCACCGGGGGCAGGCAAGACGACTTTGGTGCCGCTTGCATTGCGCCATGCCAAATTTGTCGGCGATCAGAAGATTGTCATGCTCGAACCGCGCAGGCTCGCCGCCCGCGCCGCAGCGACCCGGATGTCGGCGATGATCGGAGAGGAGGTCGGCCAGACCATCGGCTATCGCACCCGTCTGGACAGCGCGGTGTCGGCAGCGACACGCATTGAAGTGGTCACCGAGGGCCTGTTGGTGCGCCGCCTTCAATCCGATCCCGGCCTCGATGGCGTGGCGGTGGTGATCTTTGACGAGGTGCATGAGCGCGCGCTGGATGCCGACATGGCGCTCGCCTTCTGCCTCGATCTGCAACGCGAACTCCGCCCCGAATTGCGTCTGCTGGCGATGTCCGCGACGGCGGATGGCGCACGGCTTGGCCCGCTGCTCGATGCCGAGATCATCGAAAGCCAGGGCCGCATGTTCCCGGTGAGCGTCTCGCACGCCAAGCGCGACGTGATGAGCGTGCGAGATCTGCCGGATGCGATGGCGCGAGCGATCCGGTCGGCGCTCTCCGAACATCGCGGTGATATCCTCGCCTTCCTGCCCGGCATGGGCGAAATCCGCCGCACCGAAACGGCCCTTTCCGGCTGCGGCGCGCTGGTGCTTCCGCTGCATGGCGATCTGCCGCCCGCCGAGCAGGATCGGGCACTCAGACAGGCCGAGGGGCGACGTGTGGTGCTCGCCACCTCGATTGCCGAGACCTCGCTCACCGTGCCGGGCGTGCGCATCGTCATTGATGGCGGCTGGCGACGTTCGCCGCGTCTGGACGCCGGAACCGGTCTCACCCGGTTGGAGACCATGCGAATCAGCCGCGCCGCGGCCGCCCAGCGCGCCGGTCGTGCCGGGCGTGAGGCGGAGGGTGTGGCGATCAGGCTGTGGACCGAGGCGCAGCATCGGGGTCTCGCGGAATTCGACCGTCCGGAAATCCTCGAAGCCGAACTCTCCGGTCTCGCCCTCGATTGCGCCGCCTGGGGTTCCGAGCCCGCCGATCTGCCGTTCCCCGACGCGCCCCCCGCCGGACCACTCGCCGCCGCCCGCGCGCTGCTGGAGGAACTCGGGGCCATTGAGGCCGGACGGATTTCCTCGCTCGGTCGCCGCATGGCCCAACTCGGCGCACATCCGCGTCTGGCGGCGATGATGCTGGCCGCCGAGAGCAAGGACGAGGCGGCACTCGCTTGCGACATCGCTGCCCTGCTGGAGGAGCGTGACCCGCTGCGCGACTCTGGCTCCGCCGATATCGGATTGCGGATCGAGGCATTGGAGACCGGGGCAGGGGATCGCGGCGTGCTCTCGCGCATCCGTCGCGCCGCTGGACAATATCGCCGCCGCCTTGGCGTCGGTGGCCAGCTTCGCGGCGAAGGCGATGCTGGTCGTCTGATTGCCGCCGGATTTCCCGACCGCATCGCCCAGCGCAGAGGCGAGCCCGGCGCGTTCCGGCTCTCTGGAGGTGGTGGTGCCAAGTTGCCGACCAGCGACCGGCTGGCCACGGCGAAGCTTCTCGCGGTGGCCTCGCTGGAGATGAAGCTCTCCGCCCAAATCCGCCTCGCCGCTCCGATCGACCCGGTGCATCTGATCGCGCGCAGCACGGTTTCAGTGGAGACCGGGCTCGACCCCACCACAGGCTCCGTCCTCGCCCGCCGCCGCCGCCGCTTCGGCGCGCTGATTTTGGAGGACCGCACGGAGGCCGCCGACCCGGCGGAGACCGCGATCGCACTCGCCAACGCCGCCAATTTCGCCTCCCTGCCCTGGACCGACGCCGCCCGGCAATTGCAGGCCCGCGTCGCCATTCTGCGCGGGTTGGAGCCGGAGGCGTGGCCCGATCTGTCCGACACTGCGCTCTCCGCTGACCGTGCTTGGCTCGCCGATCATCTGCACGGCATGTCGCGCCTCGCCGGTCTGGAGAAGATCGACCTGCACAACATCCTGCGCGCCACGCTCAATTGGGAGCAGACCAGCCGCGTTGACCGCGATCTGCCGACGCATCTCAGCCTCCCGGGCGGGCGCGCGGCGATCGACTACACCCAGCCCGTCCCGGTCGCCGAGGCGCGCGCGCAGTTCTTCTATGGTCTGGCGGAAACCCCGAAACTGGCGGGCGGACGGGTCGAGTTGCGGCTAGCATTGCTCTCGCCCGCGCAGCGACCGGTTGCGATCACCGCCGATCTGGCGGGTTTCTGGCGCGGGGCCTGGGCCGATGTGCGCAAGGATATGCGCGGTCGCTATCCCCGCCACCATTGGCCCGACGACCCGGCAACCGCGAGTGCGCGCAAACCGTGACACATCCTTAAGGATACGATGACTTTCGTCCCCATGGTAATGCTGCGAGGATATGAAACGGATCCTCTTGAGACACTGCCCTCGAATCGCCATCTGCCTGTAATAGCAGTCAGAAATCCGGAGTTGTTGTGATGAGCGCGATGTCGCGCCGCCAATTTGCTGCAATCGCCATCGCCGCTCTCGTCGCGGCCCCGGCGCTTGCGCGGACGGATGGGTTCGCCCCGGTGGTCAAACGGGTCTTGCCCGCGGTGGTGAACATCGGCATCACCGAGACGGTCGCCGGGGCCGACCCTCTGGCTGATATGCCGCCTGAGATTCGGCGTCAGCTGCGCAATCGGTTCAAACGCAATCAGCAGGTCGTTCAGGGTGCCGGGTCAGGGTTCATTATCGATCCGACGGGCTTCATCGTCACCAACAACCATGTGGTGGGTCAGGCGGACCGGATTCTGGTCTCGCTCTCCGACGGCACCGAACTGCCCGCCAAGCTGATTGGGGCGGATGAGTTGACCGATATTGCCATCATCAAGGTCGATGCCGGCAGACCGCTGCCATCTGTTGCTTGGGGCGATTCGGACGTGATGGAAGTGGGTGATTGGATCCTGGCGGCAGGCAATCCGTTCGGCCTTGGTGGCTCGGTGACGCTGGGGATTGTCTCGGCGCGCGGGCGCGATATCGGAGCCTCGGTGTTTGACGACTATCTTCAGGTCGATGCCTCGATCAATCCGGGCAATTCCGGCGGCCCGTTGTTCAATGCCGACGGCTTGGTGGTGGGGGTGAACACCGCCATTGTCTCGCCGAATGGCGCGGGCTCGGTGGGGATTGGCTTTGCAGTGCCGTCGGCGGTGGCCAGCCGGATTGCCAATGAATTGCTCACCAAAGGCCGCGTCGATCGCGGCTGGCTTGGGGTGAGCGTGGCCGATCTGGTCTCGGCGGATGCACAGCGGCGGCATTTGCCCGGCGTGGTGATTGCTGCCGTCGACAAGCTCGGTCCAGCCTCGAAAGCGGGATTGAAGCCGGGCGATGTGGTGCTGGCGCTCAATGGGCAGATGCTCGACACCTCCCGCGAGTTGATCCGCTCGGTGGCAGGGGTCACCCCAGGTGGCTCGGTGAGGTTGCTGGTGCGCCGGCAAGGGCGCGAAATTGAACTCCCGGTTGTGGTTGGCCGACGGCCAGCCAACGACCAGGGCTGATGGAAGGCAGATCGATGCGTATTCTGGTGGTCGAAGACGACAAGGACGTCGCGAGCTTCGTGGTCAAGGGCCTGCGTGAGGCCGGTCACGTGGTGGAGCACGCCAACAATGGGCGGGATGGGCTGTTCCTCGCCGCAACCGAGAATTTCGACGCCATCGTGCTCGACCGGATGCTGCCCGGCGGCGTCGATGGGCTGCGGATTCTGGAAACCCTGCGGGCGCAGAACAACCACACGCCCGCATTGTTCCTCTCCGCGCTGGCGCAGGTGGATGACAAGGTCAAAGGCCTCAAGGCCGGTGGCGACGACTACATGACCAAGCCGTTCGCCTTCGCCGAACTGCTCGCGCGTGTCGAGGCGCTCACGCGTCGCGGCAAGTCCGACGCCCCGGTGACGAAACTGCAGGTGGCCGATCTGGAGATGGATCTGCTCTCGCGCACCGTGCGACGGGCCGGGCAGAAGATCGATCTGCAGCCGCGCGAGTTTCGCCTGTTGGAATTCCTGATGCGGCATTCCGGCCAGGTGGTCACCCGCACCATGTTGCTGGAGGGCGTGTGGGATTATCATTTTGACCCACAAACCAACGTGATCGACGTTCATGTCAGCCGTCTGCGGCAGAAAGTGGACAAGCCTTTCCCGGCATCGTTGATCCACACGGTGCGCAACGCGGGCTACATGCTCCAGCTGGAAGAGCCTTGAGCGGTTCGGGCCCGCGCCTTCTGCGGCCTCGCTTCTTTCGCTCGGCGGGTTTCCGCTTCGGCCTGTTCTATGCAGGGTTGTTCAGCCTGAGCGCAGCAGCATTGGCTGGCTTTCTGTGGTGGTCGACGGCGGGACTGCTGCAGCGTCAGACCACGGATTCGCTGGGGCAGGATGGCGATTCCCTGGTCGAGATCTATTTCCAAGCTGGTCTGCCCGGCGTCGTGGCCGCGATCAAGGACCGCATCGCGGGCAATGTGGATGATGATTCGCTCTACATCCTCACGGATCCGAACATGAAGGTGCTGGCCGGGAACGTGAATGCCTGGCCGCCGGAATGGCCGATGGACCAGGAATGGGGACGGCTGCAGGTGCAGCGTGACGGGCTGAACGTCGATGTTCAGGTCCGCGCCTTCGACCTGCCCGGAGGCCTGCACGTGATGGTCGGACGCGACGTCTCCGTGCGTCAGCAGCTTGGCCGTCTGATGGAGGAGGCGCTGCTCTGGGCCGCCGCCATCGCCATTGTGCTGGGCACCGTGGGTGCGCTGGTGGTGCGCGGCGTGTTCCGATCAACCATCGCCGACGTGGCGGCCACCGCGCGTGCCATTGGCGGCGGCGATTTGACGCGGCGCGTGCATGTCTATGGCCAGGACGACGAGTTCGATCTGCTGGCGATGACGATCAACGACATGCTCGACCGCATCGGCCATCTGATGGAGGGGGTCAAACAAGTCTCCAACGCCATCGCCCATGATCTGCGCACGCCGATCGCCCGCGCCCGCACAAGGCTGGAGGATGCGGCGATCCATGCCAAGGACGAGGCCGATTTGCGGGCGGCGGTGGAGCGCGCAATGGCGGATCTGGATGGAGTCGTCGGCGTCTTCCAGGCCCTGTTGCGGATTTCCGAGATTGAGGCCGGTGCACGTCGCAGCCACTTCGCAGATGTCGATCTGTCCGAGGTGCTGAACTCGCTCGCCGAATTGTATGAGGCGGTGGCGGAGGAGCGCGGGATCGCGATGAGCGCGGACATCGCCGAGAATCTGCATCTGATGGGCGACCGCGACATGTTGCAGCAGGCGGTGGCGAACCTGCTCGACAATGCGCTGAAATTCTCCCCGGCCGGTGGAAAGATCGGCATCCGGGCATGGCGCGAGGCGGGCCAGGCGGGAATCGAGATCAGCGACAACGGGCCGGGGATTCCCGAGGCGGAGCGCGCGCGGGCCACCGAACGCTTCTTCCGTGGCGAAACCGCGCGCTCCACCCCAGGCTCCGGGCTTGGATTGGCGCTGGTGCAGGCGGTGGCGCAATTGCATGGCGGCGATGTCGTGCTCGGCGACGCGATGCCGGGATTGCGCGCCACGCTGATGCTTCCGGCCATCTCCGAGGCGATCCTCCCGCCATCCAGCCCTGCATTGCTGCGAAGTGAGGCCGCATGAGCGGAGCTTCATGCAGCCCACAGATCAGGCATAGGCCATCCATGCGATACCAAGGCCTATGATGTCGACTTGGCGCCTCGGGATGATCGCCCCCTTGTTGATGGCGGTGCACACGCAGGCGTGGTCGCAGGGGTTCGGCCCTGGCGGCGGGCCGGGATATGGAGCGCCACCGGGGCGCGGTTTCGTGCAGCCCTCGCCCCCGCCTTGGATGTTCGTCCCGTCGCCGCAGCCGCCCGCCTACCAGCCGATGCAGACGCCCCGCCTGCTCAACGACACACCCGAATATTGCGAAGAACTTCTCGACGATATCTCCAGCTTGCGAATGCGCGTGGCTGCCGTGCCGCCAACGGTTGACACGCTGGCCAGCGAAGGCGCGAGGCTCTGCCAGATCGGGCATTACCGCCCTGGGATCATGCGGCTGCGCACCGCGCTGATGCTGCTGCGGCACGAGCGTTGATGCATCCGCATCATTGCGGGGCCCAGGGAGCCGCGCAATGACGGTGAACGCTCAGTCTCAATACATATGCTGGCCGCCGTTGATCGACAGCGTCGAGCCGGTGATGAAGTCGCCCTCATCCGCCGTCAGGAACGCCACGCCGCGTGCGATGTCATCGGCATGGCCGAGGCGACCCATCGGAATCCGGGCGATGATCTTCTGCAAAACGTCAGGCGGCACCGCGCGCACCATGTCGGTGTCGACATAGCCGGGTGCAATCGCG